>JAHJQK010000048.1 GCA_018819135.1 Pseudomonadota bacterium
ATCCACTGGCTGTCTGGAAAGATGGCCAAGTCGTCCACCTCCCCCCCGATCAGATTGAAGTGCGGGAGACCCACACAAAATATATAGCTTCCCCTAAAAAAAGAAAATAACGAGTGTGGAGGTGAAAGGAGATGAGTTTTGCTTTACCAGAAATAAGACAGAAGGGATGGCAAGCCCTTGTAAAAGAACTGGGGTATGCAGGAGCAACGAAATTCATGCTTTTATTCGATCCAGGCAGAGGTGATTATGTTGAGGATAGAAAGGAGATTTTAAGAGAAACAACCATTGAAAAATTGAAAAAATCAGAGAAGATCTTCTGAAAGATTAATTTTTTTCGATCCCATCCGAATGCTTTTCAACAATAATTCTGGATTTTTATCATCCTCAATAATGCGTGAAAATGGCATTCTTAGTCCGAAAACTATTGTAAATATACGGGAAAAGGGGGCGGGGTTGACAACGTTAAGTTAAATTAATTTTTGAGATAGCAGCCATCACACAGTGCCGAACCCAGGGACTTTCCTGACGGCGAAGGATCCCTGCGCAAGGCCTTCGAGCACGCAGACCTGCCTTGTCCCTGCTTGATGATTAAGAAAAGGGTCTTCCCAATGGACGACAAAGGAATATGGGCGCCTGGTTAAAAATATCCCAACACTCTCTTGCCTACCCCCTTGACCTGCGAAAAAAATTAGCACCCTCCTGAGACATTCCAAAAGAAGAAGCCTCGTTCATTATTTATTCTCATTAAATTATGAAGGGTTAGGTTTAAACAGGATAGCTGCGGGTCTTCTGGCACACTCCTTGCCAAGGATAGATCCAGAAATACCTGGGGGGTTTTGAAATGATCGAGAATTGCAGGCACTGCGGGAAAGAAACGGTGGAAGGGGAGCTTTATTGCCTGGAGTGCCAGGCCATTGCCGGAGCAAAAAAACCAAAACGAATATGGATTTTTAGCCTCATTTTTTCCGGTCTGCTCCTTTCTTTGACCGGAATGATGCTCTGGCATGGGGGTCTTAACTTCGGGAACCTTTCTCTGGATGCGATTTGGGGAAAGCCAGCGGCCGTGATCAACGGAGAGACCATTTCCAGGTCTGAGCTGAAAGCGAAGTTGGCAAGCATGCGGAAAATGCTGGAACGGCAATACGGCAAAGATGTCTTTGTCGGGGAGAGAGGCCGGATTCTTTTAGCGAATTTGGAACAGGAGGTTTTGGAGGGGCTGCTGGAAGAAAGACTCGTGGCCCAGGAAGCCAGGAGACTGGGGATTCAAATCAAAGATGAGGATGTTCGGCAAGAGATGGAAGGGATCGCCAGGAAGGTTTCCGGCAGCTGGGAAAAATTTGAAGCGGAGCTCCAGGAGGACGGCGTTTTTAAGGAAGACTTGCAAAAGCATATCGGCAACCTTCTCCTCGTCAAAGCAGTTAAATCGGCCAAGGGTTCTGAGGGACCGAACTCGGATGTCGTTTTCAGCAACTGGCTGGTGCAGGCCAAACAAAAAGCCAAAATAGCCATATATGATTCCGAGAAAAGAACTCAAAACCCGAATCCGGGGGGGAGGGGATGCTGCAGCCCGGGGAGATCTTCAGGAGGCTGCGGCGTGCAAGGCGGAAGCGGCGGTCAGCCTAACCCGAAAACCGAAAGTCAGGCCAAGAAAGTCGCCCTGGAGGCTTACTGGAAAAACAATCCCTCCGAGCAGGGGGTAACCGCGAAAGTTACCGATTACGGGTGCCACATTCAGGTGGACATTCAGAAGGAAGGAAGAGTGGTTAAGTCCTATACGTACCAGGATGGGAAAGTCTTTGACAATTCTTGAGAGAGATTCGGCAGGGAGGTCCTTATCCCCCAAGACCCCGAGGTCAATAAATTTTCGATTTCCAGGGAGGAAAATAAATGGAAGAGAGGTATAAGAGACAAAGTGAGGGAATGTTGAAAGACATTTCCCTCCTCGGACCGGGTAAAGAAAAGAGGCTCTCGTTGAGAATGGCATGGTTGGCTATTTTGGTGGCCATCGGGGGCAGTTTTTTGTTTTTTGCACCCAAGGGGGAAGGGGCACCAGCGGCTAAGCAAGGAGCGGAAGTCACCTACCCAATCAGCACCTTTCAAGATGGAAAAGCCAGGTTTTACGAGCACAAGAGCAACGACGGGATCACCATAAAATATTTTATCCTCAAAAGCTCTGACGGCGTCATTCGAGCAGCCTTCGATGCCTGTGATGTCTGCTGGCAGCAGGGGAAAGGGTATTTTCAAAAAGGGGATTACATGGTCTGCCGCAATTGCGGAAGGCGTTTTGCTTCGGTGAATGTGAATGTGATAACGGGAGGCTGCAATCCGGGAGCCCTGAAGCGAACGGTCGTGGGAGACAAATTGGTCATCAAGGTGAAAGACATCCTTGATGGAAGGCAGTATTTCAACTTTTCCAGGAGGGGATGATGACACTCAAGGATATCGCCTTCCGCAACCTGAAGCGGCGAAAGTCGAAAGCCGCCTTTGTTCTCGTGGGACTGATGATCGGGGTGTCCGCGGTGGTGGCCTTTATCAGCCTGGTTGAGGCTTTGACCCAGGACATCAACCATAAGCTCGAGGAGTACGGGGCCAACATTCTTATCGTCCCCAAGACGGAGAACCTTTCCCTTACCTATGGCGGGCTTACGATTGGGGGGGTCTCCTTTGATATGCAGGAGATCCGCCAGGAAGATTTGGGAAAGATCAAGGATATCAAAAATTCCAAAAATGTGGCCGCCGTAGGTCCCATGCTGCTTGGGGGGGTGGATATAAAAGACCGCAAAGTCCTTCTGGCCGGGATGGACTTCAAGGTGTCCCAGTTTCTGAGACCCTGGTGGATCGTAAAGGGGGCAATTCCAGAAAAAGACGGGGTGCTGCTCGGATCTGAGGCCGCGCGCGTCCTGGGCCTTGGCCAGGGAAAGCACATTAGAGTCAACGGTCGAGAGCTGGTGGTTTCCGGGGTTCTCGACTCCACCGGTTCACAGGACGACCAAATCATCTTCACCCGCCTGGAGACGGCCCAGTCCATCCTGGGGAAAGAGGGGCGGATATCCATGGCCGAAGTGGCCGCCCTCTGCGCGGGCTGCCCCATCGAAGAAATGGTTAAGCAGCTCTCCGAGATTCTTCCCGGCGCCAACGTGATGGCCATCAAGCAGGTGGTACAAAGTCGGATGGAAACCCTGGATCATTTTCGCAAGGCTTCCTATCTTCTCTCGGGCGTGGTGGCCCTTGTGGGAGGACTGGTGGTCCTGGTGACCATGATGGGAAGCGTGAGGGAGCGAACCGCGGAAATCGGAATCTTCCGGGCCATCGGTTACCGGAGGAGTCATGTGATGCAGATTATTCTTCTCGAGGCGGCGGTTGTCGCGGCATTGGCCGGGGTGCTGGGTTACCTCGTTGGGCTTGGGGCTACCAAACTTGCCCTCCCTTTCTTCACCACCAGCCATAGCGTAGCCGTTCCCCTTGATCCTTTCCTGGCCGGGGCTGCTTTTGCCCTCGCTTTGGTTCTGGGCCTTGTGGCCAGTCTTTATCCAGCCCTTTTGGCAGCCCGGCTCGATCCCAATGAAGCCCTCCGGGCTCTGTAGGAGGTAGAGGATGAATATGATTCAGGTCGATAACCTAATAAAACAGTATGGGAGTGGTGAAACTGCGGTCATGGCGGTGCGGGGAATTAGCTTTGAGATTCAATCCGGCGAGCTCATCGCCATCATGGGAGAATCCGGGTCGGGAAAATCCACGCTCTTGTCCATGTTGGGGGCTTTGAACAGCCCAACCACAGGAAAGTATAAAGTACATGAAATTGACGTCTATGCCCTCGGTCACGAGGAGAGGGCCGATTTCCGCAGAAAGTATCTTGGGTTTATCTTCCAGAGCTTCCATCTCATCCCCTATTTAACCGTAAGGGAGAACGTCATGTTACCCCTGGCTCCGGTTAAGATGAAAGGGAAGGCGAAAAGGGCCATGGCCGATGATGCCCTGGGGCGGGTTGGACTGGCGAATAAAGGTCATCGGCTGCCGAGTCAAATCTCGGGTGGGGAGCAGGAGCGCGTGGCCATTGCCCGGGCCATCGTGAATAAACCCCCTATTCTCCTGGCCGATGAGCCGACGGGAAACCTCGATACCAAGACCAGCCGGGAAATCATGAACCTCCTTCAGGCTCTCAATTCCGATGGGATGACCATCGTCATGGTGACCCACAACTTCGAATGTGCCCAATATGCCGAAAAGATCTTACGGTTGTCGGACGGTCTCCTGGTGGAGGAAGAGCGAGTAGTGCGGGGAAGGGGAATCCATAATCCTTTGTTGGAACAAGAAAGGAATTTAATCGCCGTGGCCAATCTGTCCGGTGCTCGCCCATTGTAAATCCAAGGGAATCACCGCCCCCCTTAACTTGGGAGGGACTTGGTTTTTATCAGGCGTTCAGGAAAGGCAATCATTAGATAGAACGGGGCCTCATAGTGAAATAAAACCTATTGATTTTTGGGATTTTGTGGAAATTGCGGAAAAAGAACTTTTTCAACGGTTTCATCTTTCTGCTCTATGTCGTCTTATATTCTTCCATCCGGATCTTCGTGGAAAATTTCAGAGCGGATAAGCTTACCTACTTGGGAGACCTCTCAGCTGCTCAGACAATGGGCGTGGCAGCGATTGCCGTCTCCATCGTCATAATCCTTGTTTTGAGTCGCAGGGAAAAGATCATCAAGGCTCATTAACGAGTAATAAGATCCCCTTTCATGAGTAGCCAATAAATAGCTCAATGCCAATCTGTATCGGGGAGGGGTCGAAAAAGGTGGTCATGGAGAATCTTGGGGCGAAAAAATCCATCTGGGAAGCGACACTTGCGTAATTGGGAAAAATTCCTTGACGTTTTCTGTGAAGTATTGTTTTTAATGGTTGGGGTTGAGATTAAAATTCCAAAGAACCCCAAAGGGGATGGGAATGCCGAGTTATTCCTCTGCTGAGCGACGTTATAACCGGATCGCCCGGGTCTTCGACTCTATTGAACTTCCCATGGAGAAGATGGCTGCTAAAAAATGGAGGAAAAAACTATTCTCTCAATTGGAAGGCCAGGAAATCTTAGAGGTGGGAGTAGGAACCGGGAAGAATCTGCCTTATTATCCTGCCGGAAAATCGGTCATAGCCATAGACATCAGTGAACGGATGCTATTCCGTGCCCGGGAAAAGGCCGCCCGCCTCGGTCTTCCGTTCACCCTCTTGAAAATGGATGTTCAAGCGCTGCAGTTCCCTGATCATTCTTTTGATGCGACCATCTCTACCTTTGTCTTTTGTTCAGTCCCCGATCCCGGGCAAGGCCTTCAAGAGCTGAGACGAATTCTGAAGCCCGGCGGTAGAGCCTATTTCCTCGAGCATGTTCGCCCCGGGGGATTTCGCGGGAAAATTTTCGACCTGCTGAGCCCCTTATTTGTTAGAATAACAGGGGCCAACATTAACCG
>JAHJQK010000049.1 GCA_018819135.1 Pseudomonadota bacterium
CCGGAGACAAATTCCTTCACATCCCCACCTGCGCAGAATGCCTTTCCGGCGCCGGTGATCACGATAACCTTGACTTCGGTATCCGCGACGGCTGTTTCCAGAGCGGCCAGGATCTCCTGTCGCATCCCTCCCCCGAGGGCGTTCATCGAATCCGGCCGGTTCAGGGTGATGGTGCCGATCCCGTCTTCTTTGTTGAATAACACGAACTCCCAGTTCATCTCGATCCTCCATTCAATGCGAATTTTTTTGAATTAATTGGGACGCAGATTGGCGCAGAAAAACGCAGACACATCTAAAAAATCTAATCAGGTTAAATACCTTAAGTTGCTTAAAGTTAAAAAAAGGAATTTCCTATAAAATCAAGTAAGCCAAGGGTTTCTTTCGTCTCTCATCCTGCGTCTATCGTCTATCGTCTTTGGCCTTGCCCCTTATGCCCTTCTTTACCTCTGGGCCCTCTGTACTACTAACGTTCAAATTCTGAAAATTTTATTAAGCAATCCCCCCCACCCTATCCCTCCCCCTCGAGGGGGGAGGGTTGGGAGGGGGTGATTTCTTTTGGTTGCGGCACTGCCGCGCTGTGTCCTCTGTGGCTAAAAAGTTTTTCCAAGATTTTGGGCGACCTTTCTGGCTTCGGCCACCATATCCAGAATCAGTTCATCGACGGTCATGATTCTTTGAATCAACCCAGCAACCTGCCCCGCGGACATGAGTTTATTTTCCCGGTCGTCGTCAGATCCTTTAGAAATGGCGTCCACATAAGCATTGATTTCGTTCTGGCTGGCCCCGCTCTCATCCAGGTTTCGGACAGCCAGGGCAGCCTTATTCTTTAACACCCGGATAGGATAGCCTTGGCGCGCCGCGATCAAGGTGCCGTGGTCTTTGGCATCGAGGATGGCCTGTTTATAAGCGATCGGGATGGAGCATTCCTTAGTGGCCAGGAATCGAGTACCCATCTGGATACCTTCGGCACCCAGGGCAAAGGCCGCGACCCAGCCCCGCCCATCTCCTATTCCCCCGGCAGCCACAACGGGTATTTTGACTGTGTCTACGACTTGGGGGATGAGCACCATAGTGGCAATTTCATCTCTGCCCACATGACCTCCCCCCTCTGCCCCGATGGCGATGACTGCTTCTACTCCCACCCCCTCTGCTTTTTTAGCCATCTCCACAGTGGCAACCACCTGCAACATCCTGATCCCGGCTTCCTTGACCCTTTTGATCAATTTCCCCGGATCACCAGCCGAGGTGGTGATGGTCTTCACTCCTTCCTCGATGGCTATCTCCAGGGCTTCCAAAGCATTGGGCCGGTAAATAGGAATATTGATCCCGAAAGGTTTATCGGTGAGAGACCGGGCTTTGCGGATCTCGGCCCGCAGCCTTTCACCTTCCAGACCCGATGAGGCGATAACCCCGAAGCCTCCACTGCGGGACACAGCCGCGGCTATTTCACCCATGGTGATCAAACGCATCGCCCCTTGAATAATGGGATACTCGGAACCCAAGATTTCGGCCACCCGGTTTTTCATCATTCCCTCCGCAATTGGCTCGGTTTTGTTTTGCAGATTTTCCCCTGGCCTAATCCGAAAACTTATCTCCTCAAACCCGACGATAACCCTTTTTCCTCTCCCTCGTCAAGCATGTTGAAGCTCTTGCCCCCCTCATTTTTTAGAACCACTTTTGTTGTGGTCCGGGCGGAGAGGGCCCCTGACGCCGGCAAAATCGGCCCGAGAACAACCTCTATCCCACTCCCTACCGAAAATGGCGGAGGATTTTAGGCGGGAAAGAAAGCTTTCCGGGATCGATGATTAGGGAAAATGATGGGGCACAGAATTTTATTCCATTTCCCGCCGTATCCCATGGAAGGAAGGCTGCCTCATTTTGCCAAGCCAGGTGCCCTCTCTGCCCGGACCAGCGTACCGCCTAGAATGAAAATGTAACCTTCTCCCCCTCTTTTTATCCTGAGCCCCTTTTTAGGAAATGGGGTTTCATTGTCTTCAGCGCCCCCGTACCCCGTAAAGCACATCTGAACTCATAGAATGTTATTGCGGTTGCCGCTTTTTTTTGATAAATATTTTTAACTGGCAATTTATATCTGCCAGCTTTTTATAAGGTAAGCCCAGGGCCCCATCCTTCACAGAGAAAAGGATATTAAAGACGGGGAGGCGCTGAGCGCGACCGCTGGGCTTGGTCGTGTGTGCTGGGTAAACGAGTACGCGTCATGCGGAACCTAAAACATTACTTTATTCAGATGGAGTAAAGTGTGCCACAGTCAACAGGTCCCTGGAATGAGATTTTTAAGCAGGGAGGCAGAGTATTCACCGAGCCTCACGAAGATATGCCCCGTGTCGTTCAACTGTTGAAGAGCCGAGGAGGACATACCATCCTGGACTTGGGGAGTGGTACGGGCAGGCATATCGTGTATTTCGCCAGCAATGGCTTCTCGGTCTTTGGACTGGATAACTCTCCAGAAGGGCTTCAGGCCACCCGTCAATGGCTCAGGGAAGAAGGTCTGGATGCTCACCTTTGGCTCCAGAACATGACCGAGAAGTTACCTTATGAAGAAAGTTTTTTTGATGCTGTTGTCTCCGTGCAAGTAATCCACCATGCCGATATGGCCACGATCAGAATGATTGTTCACGAGATCGGGCTAGTTCTCAAACCAGGTGGTTTTCTTTTTGCCACCGTGCCGAAGCTGAAGAACCAGGGGGAGAGGTTTGAGCAAATAGAACCTAACACCTTCATACCCTTGGATGGACGTGAAAAAGGATTGCCCCATCATTACTTTACCCCAGAAGAGTTGCGGGAGGTATTTGGGACTTTTGACGTCGCTGATATCCATCTCGATAAGGTAAATCACTATTGCCTGTCTGCCTTTAAGCAATAGGCAGGGAGAGGGTAATGGGGTAATATAAAAATCATGGCCGAAGAAACCGAATATGTTTTTCGATATCCCATCGAGGAAAATGTCCATGAAGACAAAGGCGATCCTCTTCTGGGAATGATCCGCATCCAATTGCAGAGTCTTTTCAAACTGCTTGCGCTCTACCACCAAGGGGAGGAGGTGCAAGCGGATGGGTTCCGCTTGATGAACGAAAGGGAGGCCATCCATCCGATTTTTCCACTCGCCGG
>JAHJQK010000003.1 GCA_018819135.1 Pseudomonadota bacterium
AGGGGGTGGTAGACCATAATCCGCCAAACCCTCAGCAACCTTATCTTTGTCCATATATTCATAATTGAGCTTTTTCGCCACCGCCTGGGCGATCTCCGTCCCCAAACTTCCCAACTGTCTGGAAATCGTTATTACGGACATTTTGAACCCTCCTTTCTACAGATTTAAGGAATTCCCCTCTTTAAACTGATGGAGACCACTCCTTGCTCCAAAATATAGAATCAGTCCGCCCTTGCGCTCTTCTCGCATAGGGTTGCTCTTGTGGCAACGCTTTCTTCATGGAAGAACGGCGCGATAATCTTTAGTTCCAATGGAACAGAGCGACGCCAGCGATACCGGCAACTCCGCCCAAGCCATAGTCATGGGACGAACCTTCAACTTAAGGTCAGAACTAATCATAATGACCACCTCCGATCTACCTATGCCTTTGATAAGAAGGCAAAACCATTGGTCTTCTAACTCATCGAAGAAGATTTGATCACGTACGCCTCGGCTCCCCAGGTCATGAAGTTCTCCCGGTACTGGGGATAGGCCGTGTTCAAGATCACCGGGATCTGGCGATCTTTACCCAGCATGGTGGTTAGCGTCCTGATGCCATCCATCACCGGCATACGGATGTCCAAGATCACCACCTGGGGTTTTTCTTTGGCTAATTTGGAGAGTGCCTCTTGCCCGTCTTTGGCCAGGATGACTTTATACCCTTCCTCAGAAAGCTCATCCTGGTAAAGGCGAAGAAGGCTGGGGTCATCATCCACGCAAAGGATCTTTTCCATGGCTCCCTCCTTCGACTTTCGGGGAAGAAATTGCTGCGGGGTAATTCTGCAGCGTCCTTCCCAGTTTCTAAATCGTTGAGATCCCGGTTCGCCTTCTTAGGCTAGAAATATTTTCCGGATGGAGCCTTGTCTTCGCACGGAGGAGTTACAAAAAACTCCGCCAGAACTAATAAAAAAAATGCTTAACCATTTATTAAATTTTGGAAGGCAGCAAAAAAAGGACCCCACGGAATAAAAAATCCCGCTTGGGTCCTTCATAAGGGCACCTTCTGGTAACTCCTTCTCACAGTGTCCTCCAGAAGGTTAGGGGTTATTTTGCGGCTAAACTACGGGAAGAAAAGCATCATACATAATATAGATTCAAATTCATGAATTGTCAAGGCCAAATTTAAGCCAATTCTTACAAATTGCAGAAAGGGGGTAGACGAAACAGCCTTTGCCTGTCACTTTTCAAGGGAAAACTTGTCAACTTCAGAGGAAATGTGGACAGGATAATGGCCGCTATAACAGGCCAGACAAAAGCTGTCGCTGGGCTGGGGCATGGCCTTCACCATCCCTTCCAGGCTGAGGTAAGCCAGGCTGTCTAAGCCGATGAATTGGCGAATTTCCTCCACTGAACGGGAAGAGGCTATCAATTCAATCTGGGTGGGAAAGTCAATCCCATAATGGCAGGGAAACCGATGGGGAGGACAGCTCACCCGCATATGTACTTCCTTTGCCCCGGCTTCCCTCAGGGCTTTAATCCGGGTCCGGCTGGTTGTACCACGGACGATCGAATCTTCGATAACCACTACCCTCTTTCCCCTGAGCAGGTCGCGAACAGGATTCAGTTTTACCTTAACCCCAAAATCCCGTACGGCCTGCGAGGGCTGGATGAACGTCCGGCCCACGTAATGGTTGCGAATCATGCCCATCTCAAACGGAAGTTCCATTTGCTCTGCAAACCCCAGGGCGGCGTAATTCCCCGAGTCCGGAATGGGCATGACAAAATCACCCTCCGCCGGACTCTCGGCAGCGAGACGTGCGCCCAGTTTTTTCCGGATCAAATAAACATTCTCACCGAAAATATTGCTATCGGGCCGGGCGAAATAGATGTACTCAAAGATACAGAAAGCTGGCTTGACCTGTGGATAGGGGCGTTCGGAATGCAGCCCATCCTGGTCAATCAGAATGACTTCTCCGGGATCTACGTCCCGCAAGTACTTGGCCTGAACTAAATCCAGGGCGCAGGTCTCTGAGGCCAACACAAAGCTTCCATTCGTCTCACCCAGGCAAAGAGGACGGAACCCCCGAGGGTCCCTGGCCCCGATCAGGGCTTTCTCCGTGAGGAGCACGATGGAATAAGCCCCTCGAACCTGGGAGAGAGCCTGGATTGTTTTCTCCATATATCCCGACTTTTTCGAGCGCGCGATCAGATGGACGAAAATCTCACTATCCATTGTGGACTGGAAGATCGACCCCCTGGCCTCCAGTTTATTTTTCAACTCCCAAGCGTTGACTAAATTTCCGTTGTGGGCCACCGCCAAAAAACCTCCCGAATGCTGAGCCAAAAAAGGCTGGGCATTTTTCAGCAGCGAAGAGCCCGTAGTCGAGTAACGGACATGGCCCACAGCCCCATCGCCGGAGAGCGCCTTTAATGTGTTGGCGTTAAAGGTGTCGGCTACCAATCCCATGCCTTTATGACTCTTCGGTTCCCCTCCATCGGCCGTAACAATCCCCGCGCTCTCTTGCCCCCGATGCTGCAATGCATAAAGGCCAAGGTAAGTAAGGCTGGAGGCCTCGGCATGGCTGAAGATCCCGAAAACCCCGCATTCTTCTTTGGGGTAATCTGACAGGGAAGTTTTTACCCAAGACCCGGGCTCAATTCTCTGGTCGAAGGTTTCCTCTTTTTTTCCTTTAAGGTTTGACATTTTTTCTTCCCCTTCTTCGGGGTTTACCGATCTGAACCCTCGGAGCGGTGGGCTGCAGAAAAATCAAGTGTAGGCTGACTCTCTTGATTATGGCCGAATGCTTCCTCATGATACTCTTGCAAAGATTTCACCTGAACTTCTTCCTTCAGGAGAGCTTCAATACCGTTCACCGAGGCGGCGGCACCGGAGATGGTCGTAATTAACGGTACATTGTGGGCCACAGCCACCGCCCGGATCGAGACCTGGTCTCGCTTAGGACGATGCCCCGTCGGCGTGTTGATGATCAGGTCGATGGCGCGATTTTTGATCAAATCTACGATGTTGGGCCTTCCTTCGTGCACCTTATAAATGACCTCAACAGGAATCCCGTTCTGAGAGAGGGCCTTGCCTGTTCCCCGTGTGGCCACGATCTGAAAACCGAAATCAGAAAGCTTTTTAGCAATAAAGATAATGGCCCTTTTGTCTCTATTTTTCACGCTGATAAAAACCTTCCCCCTCTGGGGAAGAATCTGCCCCGCGGCCAGCTGAGCCTTGGCAAATGCGATTCCAAAAGCGTGGTCGATACCCATAACCTCTCCGGTGGATTTCATCTCCGGTCCCAAAACCGTATCCACCCCTGGAAAGCGGTTGAAAGGAAAGACCGATTCCTTAACCGCAATGTGTTGCACCTCCACCTCTCGGGTGAACCCCAATTCTTGAAGAGTACGGCCGACCATCACTTTGGCCGCCAGTTTCGCCAGGGGGACGCCGGTAGCTTTGGAAACAAAGGGAATGGTTCTCGAGGCGCGCGGGTTCACTTCTAATACGTAGACTACGTCGTTGCGAATGGCGTACTGGATATTCATCAACCCTTTGACGTTGAGCTCTCTGGCCAGAGCATACGTATTCTCCCTAATCACCCCGATCAACTCATCACTCAGGGTGTAAGGCGGAAGGACGCAGGCGCTGTCGCCGGAATGGATGCCCGCTTCCTCAATATGCTCCATGATCCCGCCGATGATGACTCTTTCTCCGTCGGCGATGGCATCCACATCCACTTCGATGGCCTCTTCCAGGAATTTATCGATGAGAATGGGGTGCTCGGGCGAAGCCTTCACGGCATCGCGGATGTAGCGCTCCAAGGTCTCCTCGTTATAGACGATTTCCATGGCCCGCCCCCCCAAAACGTAGGAGGGCCGAACAACCACCGGGTAGCCCACCTCTCTGGCCACGATGCGGGCTTCTTCAAAAGAGCTGGCCGTGCCGTTCGCGGGCTGGACCAGTCCCAATTTTCTGATCAAATCCTGGAAGCGCTGCCGGTCTTCAGCCCGGTCGATACTATCCGGCGATGTACCCAGGATACGCACCCCGGCTTTCTCCAGAGGTACGGCCAGATTGAGGGGGGTTTGTCCACCGAACTGGACGATGATGCCCTCGGGTTTCTCTTTTTCCAAAATATTCAGCACATCTTCACGGGTAAGGGGTTCAAAGTAGAGTCGATCTGAAGTGTCGTAATCCGTGGAGACCGTTTCCGGGTTGCTATTGACCATGATGGTCTCGTACCCTTCTTCCCGCAGGGCTAAGGAAGCATGAACACAGCAGTAATCGAATTCGATTCCCTGGCCTATGCGGTTAGGACCTCCGCCGAGAATCATTACTTTCTTTTTGTTTGTAGGCCGGACTTCATCTTCCGACTCATACGTAGAATAATAATAAGGGGTATAGGCTTCGAATTCGGCGGCGCAAGTGTCCACGAGTTTAAAGGTGGGGAAAATTCCTTTCTTCTGGCGCCAGTGGCGAACGGTCATCTCCTCCGAACCTAAAAGATAGGCGAGCTGAACGTCGGAAAACCCATACTCCTTGGCCTGCCTTAACAGCTCGTGAGGCATCTCCGGAACCTCTTGCCCAAGCGTTCGGAACTGTTTGATCCTTTCCTCATAATCGACAATCTGTTTCATGTTCTCCAAAAACCAGCGGTCAATTTTGGTCGACTCGGAAATTTCTGCCGGGGACATTCCCCCCTTCAAGGCCGTCCGCAGGTAAAAGATGCGCTCGGCGGTTGGCAGAGCCAGCTTCTCCCGAACTACCTCGAGGGGCAACTCCCCCTGGCCATCTCCTCCTAATCCAAAACGGCCGATTTCCAGGGAACGGACGGCTTTTTGCAAAGCTTCTTTGAACGTTCTTCCCACCGCCATGGCTTCCCCCACGGACTTCATCGATGTGGTCAGGATCGGGTCCGCACCGGGAAATTTTTCAAACGTCCAGCGGGGCACCTTTACCACGCAATAGTCAATAGAAGGTTCGAAGGAGGCCATGGTTTCCCGGGTTATATCATTGGGAATTTCATCCAAGGTGTAACCTACGGCCAGCTTGGCCGCGACTTTGGCGATGGGGAATCCGGTCGCTTTGGAAGCCAGCGCGGAACTCCGGGAAACCCGCGGATTCATCTCAATGACCACCATGCGGCCGTTTTCAGGGTTGACTGCAAATTGGATGTTTGATCCCCCCGTCTCAACGCCAATCTCCCGGATAATGGCAATGGCGGCATCACGCATCCGTTGGTATTCCTTGTCACTGAGGGTTTGAGCGGGGACTACGGTAATGCTGTCCCCCGTGTGTACCCCCATCGGATCGAAGTTCTCGATGGAACAAATGATAACCACATTGTCCTTGAGATCCCGCATTACTTCGAGTTCATATTCCTTCCACCCGATGACCGACTCCTCGATCATGATCTCATGGATCAGGGAAAGCTCGATCCCCAAGGCGCATAGGCGCTCATACTCCTCCATATTAAAGGCAATCCCGCCACCGGTTCCCCCCAGGGTAAAGCTGGGACGGATGACGGCTGGTAAACCAATCTCTTCCACTACTTTCTGTGCTTCCTGCGGGTTATGAGCAAACCCGCTCCTGGGCACTTCCAGCCCGATGCGGCGCATGGCTTCCTTGAAGAGTTCCCGGTCTTCGGCCTTACGAATGGCCTCCTGATTGGCCCCAATCATCTCCACCCCGAACTTTTCCAGGATGCCCATCTCCACCATTTGGATAGCCGTATTCAGTCCGGTCTGACCTCCCAGGGTCGGAAGCAGGGCCTGGGGGCGCTCCCGCTTCACTATTTTGGCTACGATCTCAGGGGTCACGGGCTCTATGTATGTACGGTCGGCCATCTGCGGATCCGTCATGATCGTTGCCGGGTTGGAGTTGACCAAAATAATCTCGAAACCTTCCTCCTTCAGAGCTTTGCACGCCTGCGTTCCGGAATAATCGAATTCGCAGGCCTGGCTGATGATGATGGGCCCGGAGCCGATGATCAGGATTTTTTGAATGTCCTTGCGCTTGGGCATACCTCTTGGGAATCCCTTTCCTTGATGAATTCGTAAAAAAGCAAAGTTTGCCACAGAGCACACAGAGAACACAGAGCTAACAAATTTAAAATAAAATCTTTTCTCTTAGTCCTCTGTACTACTAACGTTCAGTTTCTCGAGACTTTGTTAAGACATTTCATAAAGAACTTTATCTGCGCTTATCTGCGTTCTTTCGGGTTCAAAATTTTTTTATCAAAATTTTTTGGTTATAGCTCTGTGATCTCTGTGCCCTCTGTGGCTAAAAATAAGACTTTTTAAGAATATTTTTCCATCAGGGAAATAAACTCGTCAAAAAGATAGGCCGCATCATGCGGGCCGGCAGAAGCCTCCGGGTGATATTGAACGGAGAAGACCGGAAGACTTCTATGGCGCATCCCTTCCAGGCTCTGGTCGTTGAGGTTGATATGGGTGATTTCCACTTGCCCCGCCGGAAGCGTATCCCTGTCCACGCAAAATCCATGGTTTTGGGTGGTGATTTCAATTTTGCCGTTGAGTAAATTTTTTACGGGCTGATTGGCCCCGCGATGGCCGAATTTTAACTTATACGTCCGGCCCCCCATGGCCAGCCCCAAAAGTTGATGGCCCAGGCAGATCCCAAAAATCGGTTTTTTACCCAGAAGATACCGTATGTTCTCAATGGCATAAGTCAGGGCCGCCGGGTCGCCAGGCCCGTTGGATAGAAAAATTCCGTGGGGATCCAGCGATAAAATTTTCTCTGCTGCCGTCTTGGCCGGGACCACCAAGACCTGGCACCCCCGGCTGGTTAAGTGGCGGATGATGTTATGCTTGATCCCGAAATCCAAGGCGACCACCTTATACTTTTTCTCCAAGGAGGGAGGAACTCCCTGCCCTCTCGCCCATTCCCAGAGGCCGGTTCCCGTACCCATGACCTCCTTCTGGCCCCACTCATACGCCTGGGAACAGGTAACCGCCTGAACCCAATCGCTCCCCACCATAGGGGGAGAATTCCGGGCTTTGGTCACTAAAGACTCGGGATTCAAATCTTCGGTGGATAGAATCCCCTGCATGGCACCGGCCGTACGGATGTGTTTGGTCAAGGCGCGGGTGTCTACGCCTTCGATGCCAATGATCCCATATCTTTTTAAAAAATCGCTTAGACTGCCCTGAGAGCGCCAATTGCTGGGAAAGAGGCTGTTTTCTTTTACTACAAAACCTTCTACCCACGGCTGGGTGGATTCGAAATCTTCCGGGTTCACGCCGTAGTTCCCAATGAGAGGATAAGTCATGGTAACGATCTGACCTTTGTAGGAGGGATCGGTGAGTACCTCCTGGTAACCCGTCATGGAGGTATTGAACACCACTTCACCGCAGCGTTCTCCCGGGGCTCCCCAAGACCAGCCCGGGAAAATTTTTCCGTCTTCTAAGGCCAGAATGGCTCGCGGTCGGTCGCTCTTCATGTTTTTACCAACTTCAAAGCGAGTTCGGTGTTTCTCCGGGTAGCTCCGCGGTTGGCCAGAAGGGCCTCTTTCCCTGCTTCACCCCTTTTTTTCAACTCCTGGGGATGATCCAGGAAAAAAAGACATTGTTCAGCCAGCTCTTCGGCATTGCGAACCATGATCCCCGCGCCTGAATCCTGCAAGAGGCGGTGAGCATCCAGGAAATCTTCCATCGAGGGTCCGTAAAGGACGACTTTGGACCAAGCCGCCGGTTCGAGAATGTTCTGCCCCCGCCGGGGAACCAGGCTACCACCGCAAAAGACAAGGGTGGCCACGCTATAAATTTTAAATAATTCTCCGAATGTATCCCAGAGGACCACCCGTTTCCCTTGCAAGCCATCCGCGCCCAGCTGGCTGCGGCGGATGAAATCTTCCCCTCCCCTCCGCATCAGAAGCTTCTCAACTTTCATTACGCGGTCTATATGCCTGGGAACCAGCACCAAGATCAAATCGGGGTAATGCTGGCGCAGGGTCAAGAAGGCCTGGAAAACAGCTTCTTCTTCACCTTCATGGGTAGAGCCCGCAACGAAGATACGGTCCTGTTCATCCACTCCTAAAAGTTCCTGCATCTCTTTTTCCAAGGCCGGCTCGGCCAAGAAGGCCGCTTGGTCAAATTTGCAATTGCCGTTGACAAAGACATGCACCGGATTGGCCCCCATAGAGATGATTCGTTCTCCATCCTGAACCCGGATCATAGACATAATGTCTAAGTGATCCAAGACCGCCGTCCAGAAAAACCTTGTTTTCCGGTAACGGGGGAAGGAGCGATCGGAGATCCTGCCGTTAGCTAACATCGTTCGTCCCCCCTCTTCTTTCATAATGCGCAAAAAATTGGGCCAGATTTCGGTTTCGGCGAGAATAAAAAGATCCGGACGCACCTGGCGTATCACCTTCCGGACCACAAAGGGTAAATCCAGGGGGAAGAAAAAAATGGCCGTAGCTTCGGTAACCCGCTCTCTGGCGATCTTCTGCCCACTCTCTGTTCCTGTGGAAAGGACCAGGCATCCCCCGGGGTAGGCTGCCCGTAACTCCCTGAGTAAGGGATGGATCGCCGAAACTTCTCCTACGGAAACGGCATGCACCCATATCCTCGGCTTCCCTTTCATTCCGGATAATATTTCCTTGGGAAGGAAGCCGAGCTTCTGGGCGAAGACGTGGTGGCGGTTGGAGTAGAACATCATTTTAAAAAGAAGCAAAGGGAACGCGGCTAAACAGAACGTCCCCAAAAGAAGATTATAGAAGAGAAACACCGGGAGTTATGCCCTTATTCAAAAATCGTAAGTGGGGAGCGGTAAGTCGTGAGTAGTAACAACTCACAACTCATTACTCACGTTTCATTATTTTGCGGACCTTCTCAAGGTCTTCGGAAGTATCCACTTCCTGGGAGTCAAATTTCGTCTCCACAACTTTGACCCTGTAACCATGCTCCAATGCTCTCAACTGCTCCAGGGATTCCCCCTGCTCCAGCACACCCCTTTCCATCTGGGTAAACTTCGTCAAAAATTCCATCCGGTAGGCGTAGGGCCCGATGTGCTTATAATAACGTGGTTTCGAAGACGTCGATATGACATAGGGCATGGGCGAGCGGGAAAAATACAGGGCGAAACCCTTCCGATCAAAAACCACCTTCACCACGCTGGGATTGGCCAACTCTTCAGGGGTGCGAATGGGGTACACTAAAGCACCCATGTTTATGCTTGGATCATTCCGCAAGGGTCCGACGAGTTCATCAATCATCCCGGGTTCGAAAAGTGGCTGGTCTCCTTGAATGTTCACAATCAAGTCTTTATCCTGCGCTCGGAGTATCCGGGCCGCTTCGCATACCCGGTCCGTCCCGGAAGGGTGCGTTGACGAAGTCTCCAATACCTCCCCCCCAAAGGATTTCACCCGGTTATGAATGCGTTCATCATCGGTGGCCACGACCAATCGGTCTAAGGATGGAGACTTGCGGGCGCGTTCATATACCCACTGGATCAAGGGTTTTCCCGCGATGTCCGCCAAAACCTTTGCCGGAAGACGGGTTGATCCATAGCGCGCCGGAATGATGCCGTAAACTTTCATTAACTTCTTCCATTAACCACAGAGCACACAGAGTTCACAGAGATGAAAATAAAATTAAAATCAGAAGTAAATATTTAAAATACTTCCTTCGCCGCCTTGTGCACCCCTTCGATCACCCGGGAAATCTGTTCCTCGCTCATGCGTACGGAGATGGGCAGAGCGATCGACCGCTTCAGCAACGCCTCGGATTGCGGCCAGGCGTTGGTGCGGTAGGGGGGACAGAATTGAATAATATGATTCCACTTCCCCACAAAATGCCAATTCATGGCTGAAGGAAGAATCTTGGTATCGACCTTTTCCTTGGCCAGAACCGCATTGAATTCCCTGGCAGTTTTAGCCTCGGGAAGGAAGAAGGCTAAGGTATCTCCCCCATCTCCCGCAGGGTCGGGTTGATCACGAAACTCGATCCCGGGAATTTCTGCAATGGCTTTTTTAATCTGGGCTTTGTGCTTGCGCTGCTCGGCGAGGACAAAATCCAGCCGTTCCAATTGCACCTTGCCCATTGCTCCCTGAATTTCGTTCATGCGGTAGTTGAATCCGGTAATGCTGTGTGCATCCTCCCCCCGGGGGAGCTCTGGATTGTGCTCGTGCCCATGGTCATGATAATAACTGGCCAGTTCGTAAAGCTTCTTATCATTGGTGGCCACCATGCCGCCTTCGCCTGTAGTTAAAGTCTTCACATAATCAAAGCTATAGGTTCCCAAGGACCCGATGGTCCCGGTCTTTTTACCCCGATAGCTCGACCCACAGGCCTGACAGGAGTCTTCTAATACCGGAACATTCTTCTTCCGGGCTATGGCCATGATTTCGTCCATGCGCGCCGGCACGCCGAGCATATGCACCGGGATGATGACCCGGGTTTTTTCGGTAATCTTGGCCTCTAAGTCTCGGGGATCCATGTTTAAAGATTTGTCCACTTCCGTAAGGATGGGAATTCCGCCGGCCTCCAGGATGGCTTCAATGGTCGCCACAAAAGTAAAAGATTGGGTGATCACCTCGTCTCCCCGTTTCAAGCCCAGTGCGGCTAAGGCCACCCGCAACGCTGCCGAACCCGAGGAAACCCCCAAAGAATGGGTACATCCCATGTATTTATTGAACGCAGCTTCAAACTCCAACACCCGAAAGATATTTTTTCTTTTCTCATTGAATCCATAGCGGAAGAGAACGCCTCGACCGATAACCTCAGCAACAGCTTCCTGCTCTTCTTTTCCGATCAACTCTGCTCCACCCATAGTCTTTTACCTCCTGAAATGGAAACTGATAAAAGTTCGGAGTATTGATTGAATTAATTTGGACACAGATTTTCATGGATAAACACAGAAAACTACTTTAAGTGTTTTTTGCATGAAATATCCTTAAAATCTGTGTTCATCTGTGTCCCAAAAGGAAATTCCTATACAATTGAATTATTCCGCATTCCGCATTCTGAAATCCGCATTTGCCTTGTTTTAAATTCCGAATTTAAAAAACTCTCTCGTAGATCCCAATAGCGTCCTCTAAAGACACCGGCCTGGGATTGTTCTCCAACGGACGAGCCACTTTCATCGCCTCTTCGGCCATTCCGGGAATGGCTGGTTGGGGAATTCCCAGGTCGCTCAGGCGCTGGGGGACTTCCAGGTCTTTCGCCAAGCGCTGGACTGATTCTACGGCCAAAACAGCTGCCTCGGGCATCGAAAGTCCCTGAACATTTTCTCCCATCCAGGCGGCAATCTGGGCAAACTTTTCCGGGCAGGAAAAGACGTTGAATTCCATTACCGCGGGCAAAAGTAAAGCATTGGCCACCCCGTGGGGAACACGATAAACGCCGCCCAAGGGATAAGCCAGGGAATGGGCTGCGGTTACCCCGGCATTGGCCAAGCCGATACCCGCCAGCAGGCTTCCCAGCAACATGTTCGACCGGGCGTTAAGATCTGATCCCTGATGCACAGCCTGGCGCAGGCTCTTGCCGATAAGCCCGATGGCTTCTTGACTGAACATTGCCGATAAGGGACTGGCCGCCTTGGAGGTGTAGGATTCTATGGCGTGCGTGAGAGCATCCATGCCCGTAAAAGCGGTTACCGCAGGAGGAAGGCCCAGGGTCAATTCCGGGTCCAGAATGGAAATCTCCGGGTAAAGATACGGACTGTTAATCCCGGCTTTTTTCTTCTCGTCGGCATTAATAAAAACGGCAGTGAAAGTTACTTCGCTCCCGGTCCCCGCGGTTGTGGGCACCATACCTTTCGGCAATCCAGGCCTGGGCACCTTGTTGAGACCCTGATAATCTCTCGCCCGTCCTTCATTCGTAGCCAGAATCGCCGCGGCTTTGGCCGTGTCCATGGCACTCCCCCCCCCCACGCCCAGAACGAAATCACATCTTTCTTTCTTGGCCAATTGCCCTGATTGATCAGCAACCTCTACCCGTGGTTCCGGTTCCACGGCATCAAAAACTACATAAGATAATTTTTCCTGCTCCAAGACGTCCTTAATTCTTTTTAGAGGACCGGCCTTGGCAAAACCCGGGTCTACCACCAGCAGTACTCTTTTTCCTCCCCATTTTTTAACGATCGCTCCCGCTTGCTGGATGGCCCCCACCCCGAAAGTTATTTCGCCCGCAGCCCGAAAGTTGAAAATTGCCATTTTTAACCCCTTTATAAGAAAAAATCAAAATCAGAATATCGAATTTCGAATTTTAATATTCAGCTATTCTGTAACTCTCTTTATTCAAAGGAGACGAAGGCGTCCCTCCGCCGTTAGACGGATTTTAAATGAAAGATGGGAGGGGTGCTCCGTTTGTGTCTGGAACGGGCCACCATCCCCTTGACATAACTCAGTTGAGCCTTGGAAAATTTGGCCTCTTTTCTTTTTTCTAAGGAAACAATGATTTTGTCCAAGTCATCATACCGGATGTTCATCTCTTCTTCATCGGTCTGCCCTGCCCAGAGGCCGGCGCTGGGGGGTTTTATTATAATTTGCATGGGGATTTTCAATTCTTCTGCCAGCTTTCGTACTTGAGACTTGGTAAGGTCGCCCAAGGGTAAAAGGTCAACTCCCCCATCCCCGAATTTTGTGAAGTAGCCCATCAATCGTTCGGACTTGTTTCCCGTTCCGGCAACCAAATAATTTAATTTGTTGGCGTAGTAATAAAGAGCAGTCATGCGCAGGCGGGGTTTAAGGTTGGCCCGGCACATCTCTCCAGCTTCCGGGAGTTGTTGCGAGAATGTTTCATAGACCGGGGCAAGGTCCACGCGTTCCCGGCGGATTCCAAAAGCATCGGCTATCATCATGGCGTCGCGCTCATCTGCGGGTAGGCTGTAGCAAGGCAGGAGAAGCCCCAGGACGTGATCTCCCATCGCCCGTTGGGCCAAAACTGCAACCACTGCCGAATCGATTCCTCCGCTGAGGCCTACCAAAACACCGGCGGCCCCCGCGGCTTCAACTTGGTCACAAATCCAGCGGCTAATCCGCTCGCTAAGTTTCATCAAATTTTCTCTTTTGTCCCGATGGTCAAAAATTTTTTCCATCATAGACGAAGAAAGGGCCTCTGTCAAAAAAAAACTAACATTAAATACCTTACACCTTATATCTTAATGCCTGGGGCCCTGCGCCTTGCCCCTATCATTCTTCAACCTTGGTTGATGACAGAACCGATAACTTAACCGCCCTTACTTTGCGGTAGACTTCTTCTGGCCGGCGTTTCTTTCCTTCTACGGCCAAAAGGTCATGGTCGATGGAAATTTGAAAGAGGTTTTCGTTTTCTTGCAGATAAGGTTGGATAAGTTGCCAGTCTTTCTCCGTGAACTGGGTAAATTCCCCACCGTTGAGTTGTTCTTCCTCTAAGCGGCTATGGGGATCGCGAACGTAGATGGCTCCTCCGGAGGCCAGGGAAAACAGGTTGGATCCAGGGAAGGGTGTAGGTTGTTCTCGGATTTTCGCGTACTCGTCAAATTCTACTCCGTTCAGGATAACAAACCCTCCCCCTTGGAGGGGGTCGCCGGCCATGAAAGATTCGGCCAAATAATCCAGGCAAGTTCCGTTAATCACGACGCGGGGCTTTCCAGCAGCGTTAATCAAAGGCCGGCCGGCAGCATTGCCCAGAACGTAAACTGCGCCTCCCTTGGCGCCATACAGGAAGGTCTGTCCCACATCTCCATAAATGACCATCTTTCCCGACTTCATGATCTGGCCCAATTGATCCTGGGCGTTTCCGTGAACAAATATTTCCAGGCCGTCAATCCCCGACCCCAAATAATCTCCCGAACTCCCGTACACGTCAAGGTGCACATTCTGAGTTCCCGGCCCCAGGCCACAACCGAAAAATCGCTGTCCCTGGCATCCATACACGGTGAATCTCTTCCATCCCATATGATAGGCTTGGATCAGCAGGGAGGCTACGCTTTCTTCCCCTTCCGCGGCAAATCCCCGCGCATCCACGATGAGCACCCTTTCTTCCTCGTTGGGCTTTCTGAGCGTATCCCGTCCTTGCCCATCGATCCGCCTCATCGCTCCTCTGCGGTTTGAACTCAAAACCGATGCCGAAGAAAAGAGCTTATCCAACCCCTCCAGCAAAATTTCCTGGAGACAGTTTCTCCGTTTGTTCCCCGGGTCATAACGCAGGTCTAAGAAAAGAGTTAAAATTTCTATGGCCAACACCCGGGCTGCATCACTGGCGCTGGCAACCTGGACGATCTCGTGGCAAAATTCCCTAAAAAATTCATAATCCCACCCGGGAAGCTGAGCTTTAAAGAATTGAAAAAAAGAATGTCCATCACCCCCGCGCAATTTTTCGGCCACTTCTTTGCGCAGGGTTTCCCTTTTATCGGGCTGGAGGGCTCGGGGAATTTGGTCCCACGGGATTTGGTCTTTGGGGGCAGAAAGGACTTTCCCAAACTTGTCAGTACAGGTCAGCACCTTGCCTGGGACACCGTTCCCGCCTTCCCGGATAGAAAAGATAAATGCCCCCCCGTCGGTGTAGCTTCCTCCCCTGGCGTTCCAATATTTATCTGCAATGCTGTGAAAGCGGGCATCATCGCGGGACAGGCTCTGAAGAGTAGCATCAATGGCCTGCTTCTCCGAACAGATTAAGCCAATCTGAACCTGGCCCTCGGATAGGGCGAAGACCTGGGGCCTCAGCATCGCGGTGTCGGTGATACCGATGAGCTGAAAACATCTTTGATAGGAATCATTCCGGGCAATGATGAAGAACCAGGGCCCGTCCGGCGACCCATGGATATGCCTGGCCAGGATTTCCCGGTAGATTTTCTGTTTGGCAACGGGCAAACGGTCAAAATCCAGCTCCGCAGTCGGTGCCAAAGCCTCGATGATATACTCCAGCGGGTAACCGTACACCCGGTTCCAAAGGTCAAAAAGTAATACCGCGACTTCCGTATCCGTGAGGAAAAGGGGAACTAAATTCCACTGGCGGAGATATTCGCAGACGGAATGATAATTGGCAAAGTCTCCATTATGCACCAAGGCTTCATCCATCCCGATGAAGGGATGAGCTCCACCCGGATGCCAGACTCTGCCTTTCGTCGGATATCTTTGGTGGGCGATCCAGATGTGGGCTCGGCAATTTTCCAGTTTATAGTATTGGGCTGCTTGTTCGGCATACCCAACAATCTTCAGAATCATCATGTTGCGGCCGTGGGATAGGACAAAAGCCTTCTTTTCCCCGAGGGAGGCGTAAAATTTCTGGTTGAGTTGAAAGCTATTTTGAAAAATAAACTCGTCTTCCACCTGGCGAAGTTCCATGTCCAGGAATTGATTGCTGACGGCAAAGTCTCGCAGTGCTTCCTTCTTAACCCGTACAAAATAGCGGTAAACATCGGGTGGTTTCACTTCCAAGCCATCAATTTCCCGATAATCGCCGACCGTAGGAATTCGCGACCCGTGATGAACTTCCAGGAAAGGCTCGATGAACGATTGTTCCACTGCCAAGCGAGCCTCGGGGTCCAGAAAGGCGATCTGGAGCAAATAATCTTCCTCCATCACCTGTTCGGAGATACCCAAGTCTTCTGCGCAGAGACCTACAGCGGCAATCCCTCCTCCCTTTCCATTGCCCCGGTTGTGCATCTGGCGGGAGGGTTCGATGATTTGGCAGCCGCTCACCGGAATGGAACTGGCAAACCCCGTCACCCCGCACCCTCCCTCTTCCTCGGCCTTCCAGCGTGGACATTCCGGGATTTCTTTGACCATTTCTCCCCGAGAGGCGATGACTTTCTGGACATTTTCCCAATGGTTATTCATGGCAAACTCGTTTTCCACAATCATTGGCCCCAGAGGTCACAGAGATTACCGAGAAGAAATAGGATCAAAAATGTTTTTACAATTTCTAATCTTTGCCTTTTTATATTTTTCTTTCTTTCATCTCTGTGATCTCTGTGTTCTCTGTGGCAAAAAAAAATTAAAAACCTCTTTGGCCATTCCCCCGCAACAAAAAGGACCTAATATCGTCGTCTCGTAAATCCTCCTGTTGATAATCCAGGTGCATCAAGAGGTCCGTTCTTCCCACCAGCTCGCCAATATTTTTTAAACCCCAAAGTTGCATCAGCGCCACCAATTGTTTTCTCCAGGCGGCGTAGAGATTGATGATGCGCTGCAAACCCCACTCTACGTCCACCAGATTGGAAAGTTCAGGGTCCGTGGTGGCAATTCCCCGCGGACACCCCTGGCCGCTTTCACAATTGCGGCAGCGGATACATTCCAAGGCAACCAGGTCTGCCGTGCCAACCACCACCCCGTCCGCGCCTAAGGCAATTACTTTGGCAATATCATAGGCCGTACGTATTCCTCCGCTGGCGATCAAGGTTACCTGGTCGCGAATTCCTTCTGCCAGCAGGAAACGATGAACCTTGGGAATGGCATATTCAATCGGCATGGCGATGTTCTTTTTGGCGATATCGGGCGCAGCTCCGGTTCCTCCATAACTTCCATCCAGGTGGATGATGTGCGCGCCAGCATAGTAACTTCCCACTGCCACCATGTCCACGTCCGTCGGGGTGGAAACTTTCACCGCCACCAGGCAGCGTGTATTTACTTCTTTAATCCAGTCTATATGCTTCTTGTGGTCTTCCACGGAATAAACGCTATGGAAGGGAAAAGGAGAGAATAAAGAACTTCCCGCCACAACTTCGCGCATGCGGGCCACAGCCGGGGTCACTTTATCACCCAGAAGATGTCCTCCCAGTCCAGGTTTGGCACCCTGGGCATATTTCAACTCCACCAGACGTACCCGCTGGATGGTTTCTTCCCGTACCCCAAATAACCCCGTGGCCACCTGGGTAATCATGTGGTCATCATACCTTCGCAAAGGTTCAGGGTAACCCCCTTCGCCGGTGCAGGTAAAGGTGTCCCAAGCTTCAGCAGCCCTGGCCCGGGATAACATGGTATTGATACTCACCGACCCGAAAGACATCCCCCCACCATAAAAAGGAACGCCGATCCGAACCTGAGGCCGGCCATCCAACCTGCGATTCAAAACGATTGCTGTGGACACCTCTTCTTCTTTTTCACTCAGGGAGGAGGACCTATCTCCTTGAGCTGGAAGGCGCAACCTTATCCGGTCAAAACCCCCTCCGGAACGGCCCATCCGATACTCCAAGTCAGCATAAGGTACCTCGCCGGTCTCGGCCTGCCGCCAGGTAGATAAAAGAAGATCTGCCGGCCAGCGATAATCCTTCAGGGCCTGAAGATTAGGATTGAGGACCATCCGCAATGCCGCTTGGGGACACCGATCGATGCAATAAAATTCCTTGCTCGCGCAGGATGGACCAAGGCATAATTCATCTTTGGGAGCCAGCATTTTTTTGCCCAGACGAATGTGCACGCCCATCGGGCAAAGATCGGCGCATTGCCCGCAATGGATGCAGGCCGGACCACGGTGAATTTTATATTTACCGATGGGATTACGGAAACGCGAAGGCGTCCGCCTGATCTCAGGAGGCCAGGGCATGAATAATCTCTTCTCTCAGCGCAGATTTTTTGACGGGTTCACCGAATATCTGGCTGAAGGTTTCCTTTTCAATCTCTTCCAGAAAAATCGCCCGGCCCACTTCCCCCCGAAGTCGGCGGATATCTCGCAGGCCCATCGCTCCCAAAACCTCGAGGAGTTGTCCATGCCAGGCGGCTATCAAGTTCGTGATTCTCTGTCGGCCCCAATCGGGGTCAATCTTCTCCACTTCCACCGGGCAACTCATTCCCCGGCCACATTTTCCGCATAACCGGCATTCCCAGGCTAAGAGAAGGGGAATTTCAATGGAAACGGCATCTGCCCCGCAGATGATCGCCTTGGCCACGTGTTCAGCCATGGCGATTCCACCTCCGAAGATCAAGCTCAATCCGTCTCTTTTTTCTTCCTTTACCAAACGAAGATGGATACTGCGGATCAAATCTTTGATAAAGCGGGGTGAAGAAGTCTGGCGCTCCCTTCCCCTTTCATCCGCCAAGAGGTGAAGCACCTCGATTCCGGCCCCTTCCAGCGCGACAACGTTTTCCTCGGACTGGGGATCCTGGATAAGTCGAACCGAAACGACGACTCCTGGATTGATTTTTTTGATCTCTCTTACTCTTTCCTCGACTTCTGCGGTAGACGTAAAAGAAACCTGGACCATCCTTACCCTGGTTATCATTGGAACCGGGCTTGGCAGTGGCCCGGAGGGTAACAGGGGAATAAGGTGACTGGCCAGCGGCCACAAGTCTTCTTCCATGTCTTCCAATCTGATGACCATCAAAGTATTCGTTTCGCGGGCCGCTTGGGCTAAAGCCAAACGAACGGAGGAGTTGAAAGAATGGAAGGGAAGAAGATCAAAAATGATGGGAATGGATATTTCTAACCCAGGTCGAAAACGCCTCTATTCCTTCCTGCTGAATATTATCTTCCAAGATAAACCGGTGTACGCGATCTTCTTCTATGCCAATGGCGCTCAAAATTCTTTGGGTATAACGAACCCTACCCATTGCTCTTTGACTGCCTACTATGTAGTGGCATCTCCCTTCGGGGCATCCAAAGATCGCCACTCCATCCGCCCCCCTTTCTAAAGCTTTGGTTGCGTGGAAAACCTCCAGCTTCCCGGAACAGGGCAAGGCGATTTTCTTAAGGTCGATACAATCCGATCCGTTCAATTCTTTTAAGATCGGGGTGATCCTCTCCGCCTGATGGTGACAAAAGAAAATGGTAATTTGAGCGTTCTTCATCTTCTGAGTCAATCGTTAAAATATTCGTAAGGAAATTTTTCTTTCCCTCCCCTATTCTATCTTCCTCTGACCCTTTATTTATAGGATGGGGAGGTACTTCTCGATTTCGTACGAGGTGATCTGGATGCGATAGCGGTCCCATTCCACCTTTTTGTTCTCGATAAAGTGATCGAAGACGTGGTCTCCGAGGGCTTCTCGAACCAGTTTGCTTTTCTCGGTCAATTGAATGGCTTCACTGAGGCTTCCCGGAAGCTGTTTGATCCCCCTTCGTTCCCGCTCCTCCGCACTCATTTTGTAGACGTTTGCTTCCACCGGATCGGGCGGTTCAATTTTTTCTTCCATCCCCGCCAAACCTGCGGCCAGCATAACTGAGAAAGTCAAATAAGGGTTACAGGCCGGGTCCGGGCTACGGTATTCAATGCGGGTGGACTCTTCCTTTCCGGGTTTGTACATGGGAATCCGGATCAGGTCTGAACGGTTCCGTTGGGCCCAGGATAAATAAACCGGCGCTTCGTATCCGGGAACCAGGCGTTTATAAGAATTCACCCATTGACAGGTTATAGCCGTAAACTCAGGGGCGTATTTCAGCAGCCCTCCGATAAAATACCGGGCATTCTGGGAAAGGTTGTATTGCCCTTTGGGGTCGAAAAAAGCATTCCGCTTACCCTTGAACAAAGACATATGCGTGTGCATTCCGGACCCATTTTCTCCAAACAACGGTTTGGGCATAAAGGTAGCGTAAACCCCCTGCCGGTAGGCTACCTCTTTAACCACCAGGCGGTAGGTCATGACATTGTCAGCCATGGTGAGGGCATCTTCATAGCGCATATCAATTTCATGCTGGGAGGGAGCCACTTCATGATGGGAATACTCAATCTTCATTCCTAAGGCTTCGCAGAAAAGCACAGTCTCCCTGCGCAGATCAAGGGCCTCATCGCGGGGAATCAGGTCGAAATAACCGCCTTTGTCCAGAACCTCCGTTGAATTTGCATCCTTAAAATAAAAATATTCCAGCTCCGGCCCGACATAGTAAGTGAAACCCATCTTCTTGGCTTTATCTAAATTTTTCTTCAAAGTATACCGCGGGTCTCCCTCAAAAGGCTTACCATCGGGGGTGACGATGTCACAAAAAACTCTGGCCACGCCTTTTTCTTTGGGACGCCAGGGGAGGATAGCAAAAGTGGTTGGGTCCGGGATAGCCACCATGTCACTCTCATCAATGCGTACAAATCCTTCGATGGAAGACCCATCGAAACCGATCCCTTCAGCGAAGGCCTTCTCGATTACTTCCTTGGGGACGGAAAAACTCTTGAGGAAACCGAGTATGTCGGTAAACCAGAGTTTTATGAACTTTACGTCATTCTCTTCAATCATTTTCATTACTTTTCCGTAATCGCTTTTAGCCATTATCCTCCTCCTGTATTTTTATTTAAGAACAAAATCTCATGGTGAAGAACCCACTTAGGGCAAGTAACATTAAGGTTGACCTATTCTCTTTTTAGCCAGTGACCACCCGGGTTATGATGCATAATTCCTTCATTTTTTTCCTTAACGTGTTCCTGTTAATCCCTAACCTTTTCGCCGCCCGAACCTGGTTCCCTTTTTCTTCCTCCAAAACAAGGCCTATTAAGGCCTTCTCCACTTTTCCGATTATGTGTTCATGGATGCTTCCATTGCTTTCTGCCCCCAGCTGCTCTCTTAAATATCCGCGCACGATTTCTTCGAAAACCAAAGATGGAGGTCCCTCCCCGCTTCGGTCTCCCACATATCTCTCTTTCCCTAAGTTCAATGCCCTCGGATTTTTTAGATTGTCCTGGGGGAAAATCTTTTCGAGTATGCTTCGGACATTGCGATCTTCTTCGATCAGCAAAATTGCTCCCATCTTGCCCACTCCGGTTATTTTTTTACTATTCTTTTAAGCAATACCGATACCAACTGAACTATTACCATTACTTTTAAAAAATGTATAATTTTAATTAGTTATAATTTCATGGGGGAACTTAAAAAAATGGGAAAAGAGTTATTTCTTTTCGATCTTTGCTAATATTTTGAGCAGGTCTAATTATTATTGAGAAAATTATTCTAAAACTTGAGTATATCAGAAAGGTTAGCATTATGAATAGAAAATGGGCATGGTGCTTAAAATTCGGCAGTCAGCCGGATAGGATCTTTTAGCACTTTTCCAGCTCCTCGACGAGTTCCTGTTTCAGTTTCAGGATTACCTCTTCATCAGTCAATTTAGCCCCGCTTAAATCTTGAATATAAAAAACATCTACAACCTGGTCCACTTTAGTCGCAATTCTGGCACTCCAGATATTGAGGCCCAATTCGAAAATTTTCTGGGATATCCGGTATAGGAGTCCAGGGCGGTCGTGGGTGTAAATTTCAATGACGGTATAAAAATCAGAAGTTGTGTTATCAACTTCAACCTTGGTGGCCTGCCAGGAAGGTGGATAGTTCTGGAAAAGAGGAAGAACCATTGCCGCCACCAGTGAACTCACCTTGACATTTCCTTTAAGAACGTTTTTAAAATCTTCCTGGAGTTTCGTCCATCTGCGGGTTTGGGAAAGTCCTTCGTCGATCAAATTATGAACACGGAATCGGTCTACGGCAATGCCATTTTCCCAGGTGCTAATCTGGGCCGAGAGAATGTTCAAAAAATTAGCGGTCAAAACTCCAGAGATCTTGGAGAAGAGGCCGGGTTCGTCCCGGGCCACCACGGTCACTTCCTCACATCCTTCTTCTGGCTTCTCCTCACCTTCCAAAACCACTATTTGGTCAGTTAATTTTTCAGCCATGAGAATCTGCTGGGCAATGGACCACCCTTCTTGAACCGCATAATGTCTGGACGGAATGTTAACCAGATATTCCGCCACCTGCGGAGGGGGAACCTGCCCGGCAAGAAGGTCCATCACCTCTCTCTGAATTTTAATCAACCGGTCCTGGTCCTCCTGGCCGAGACCTTCTCCTTTTTCCAAAAGGTGCAGGGCCTTGAGAAAAAGTTCCCGCATCAGGGTGTCTTTCCAAGCTGTCCATGACGAGGGGCCGACTGCCCGGAGGTCCGCAAAACATAACAAATAGAGCATCCGCAGTCTTTCTCCGTCCCCTACGGTTTGGGCGAAACGAAAGATGAGGTTCTCGTCGTTTAAATCCCTCCGTTGGGCAATTTCGGCAAAGATCAAATGTTCTCGCACCAAGAACCGGAGAGTCTCGATCCTTGCGATTGAAAGTTGTAACCTTTCTCCGATAGCAGCGGTAATTTTTTCTCCGCGTTGGGCATGGGAAGATCCTTCGGCTTTTCCCAGGTCATGGAGTAGGGCCGCCAACTTTAATAGGCCGGGGTCTTTGATTTCCTTCATCAGCTCGCTGAACAACGGCCAGGGGTCTGTCTCCTGTTTTTTCTCCAGATTTTCTAACTCGCGCACGGCGTAAAGAGAATGAACATCTACGGGATAAATATGGTAGCGGTCATATTGTACATGGCAGTAGACTTGGTCAAACTCAGGGAGGAACTTTCTCAAAAAGCCGGTTTCCAGCATAATCTCCAAAACCCGATAAAGGTATCCAGGCTGCTCAAAAAAAGAGAGGAATGACTTGACCGATTCTTCGGCGCACCGAAACCGTTCTCCGACTGAATCCAAATGCTCGGTAATATTTTCTTTGAGGCGGGCTTCCATCTCCATCCCGTGACGATGGATGGTCTCAAAAGCCTTCCACAGGTGGAGAGGATTCCGGTCGAACCGAGCAGGGTCGGCCATAACCAGTTTGCCATGGTAGAGAAAGAATCCCGTGACAACTTCTGTTGGAGTTCCTCGCCCCCAATTCACCGGAAAAGCAGCTCCTTCGTTGAGACATTTTTCCAATAAGTTCTGAGAAAAGTGATAAACGTGGAGGGCGTGAGTAAAATATTCCTTCAAAAAGGATTCTGTGGCCATGAGGGAATTTTCTGCCCGGTACCCGAGGGCCCCGGCCAATGCTTCCTGGTCCTCGAAGGAAAGTCGATCTTCTTTCCTGCCGTGAAGGTAGTGGAGCTGGTTGCGCACTCGCCAGAGAAATTCAACCGCCCGGAAATAGGTTTGCCACTCTTTTTTGGAAAGCAAGGCATGTTCGGTCAGCTCCCCAGTGGCCTGGACATGATATTTAATCTTGGTGGCCCAGTAGGCTGAGTGATAATCCCTCAGTCCCCCTTTCCCCTCTTTCACATCCGGTTCCAGGACAAAAACAGAATCTCCATAATGTCGGTGCCTGACCTCAGATCTTCGCCGGATTTGCAGGATTACTTCCTGATCTTTTCCGGCCGGCAAAAAACGGGAAAACGTCTCTTGCCAACGCAGGAAAGTTTCCTTCTCACCCGCCACCCAGCGGGCATCTAAAAAGGAAAAAAAGAGGTCTAAATCTTTTTGCGCTGCCCGCAGGCTTTCCTTGGGGGTCTGAATCGTGTATCCCACAGTCAGGCCCCAATCCCAGAGCGGGTGAAGCACCGCACGAATCCATTCTTCAAGATCCTTCCCCTTGCCCGGGAGGTGAAGAAAAAAAAGGTCGATATCCGAGAAAGGGCAGAGCTCTTCCCTCCCGTATCCTCCCATAGCCAGTAAAGAAAATCCCAATCCCGTCGGTCGCAGCCCCCGCCTATCCACAGCTCTCCTAAAGAGCCGGCGAATCACGCTGTCCATTAAATTGGAGTGGTTCTGGCTGAATTCCACCGCCGAGATGCCTTCCTCGTGCCTTTTCTTCAGCCATTCCCGCCCTTTCTGGAAAAAGCGTTCAATGTCTTCAAGGTTGTCTTGACTCAATCCCATTTTTTCCTTGTGCCTTGCGCCTTGCGCCCAACGCCTTACGGTTTTATAACGCCCCTTCTCCCCTCTCCCCTGTTCGAATCCTAACCGCTTCTTCTACAGGTATAACAAAAATCTTTCCATCCCCGATCTTTCCGGTCTTTGCTGCTTTGGCAATGGTTTCCACCACTCGGGTGACAACCTGATCCGGAACCACCACTTCGATCTTAACTTTTGGCACTAACTCGACTACATATTCCGCACCTCGGTAAACTTCTTTGTGCCCTTTTTGCCTTCCGAACCCCCTGACTTCGGTTACAGTCATCCCCTGCACGGCGACTGCGCTGAGGGCGGTTTTCACTTCATCCAACTTAAAAGGTTTAATGATAGCCTCGACTTTTTTCATTTTTTCCCCCCCATTATATTGTGGATTTCGGAATATAGATTGCGGCCGGTAATATCTGCATTTTAATTCCGTAATCCGAATTTGGCAATCCGAAATTAAAAGTTGTATCCTGTTTCACTATGCTGGCTCAAATCCAGACCCATCTCCTCTTCTTCTTCACTGACCCTTAAGCCCATGGTCCAGTCCAAGATCTTCAAAATGATCAGAGTCATCAAAAAGGCGTAAATCCAAGTAGCAGCCACAGCCAAGACTTGGACTCCCAGAAGCCCTGGATTCCCCCAAAAAAGCCCATTCTCTCCAGCCTCATTGATCGCTTTGGAGGCAAAAAGCCCGGTAGCCAGAGCTCCCCAAGTACCGCCCACACCATGGATACCGACCACGTCCAGGCTGTCGTCATATCCGAACCTATTCTTACTGAACACCCCCAGGTAACAGAGAATTCCTGCAACCAATCCGATTAACAAAGCTGGCATAGGACCGACGAAACCCGAAGCTGGCGTGATGGCTACGAGTCCTGCCACCGCTCCACTCGCCGCCCCAAGGGTAGTCGACTTACCTTTATAAATCCATTCGGCCACTGCCCAGGAAAGGGCCGCCCCGGATGTGGCAATATGGGTAACTACAAAGGCATTGGCACTCAATTTTCCAGCGGCAATGGCGCTTCCGGCGTTAAACCCGAACCAGCCGAACCAGAGGATGGCCGCACCGGTGATGGTCATGGGCAGATTATGAGGAGCCATAGGCTCCAAGCCAAAACCCTTGCGTCTTCCCACCATCAACGCAGCTGCCAGAGCTGAGATTCCCGAACTAATGTGTACCACGGTTCCCCCAGCAAAATCCAAAGCCCCCATTTTCCGGATCCACCCGCCCACTCCCCAGACCCAATGGGCCATCGGATCATAAACCAGCGTGGCCCACAGAACGGTAAAGACGATGAAGGTTTTAAACTTCATACGTTCCGCAATTGCGCCGGTGATCAATGCCGGAGTGATGATGGCAAACATGCCCTGGTAGATCATAAAAACCTGGTGGGGAACCGTGGCCGCATAATCTGGGTAGGGGTCGAGGCCAACCCCGTTCAATCCAAACCAGGACAGATTTCCGATGATCCCGCCTACGTCGGGCCCAAAAGCTAAGCTGTAGCCGAAAAGAATCCATTGCACCGTAATGATGGCAATGATGATAAAGCTGTGCATGATGGTTCCCAGTACATTCTTAGCCCGAACCATTCCTCCGTAGAAAAGGGCCAACCCCGGAGTCATCAATAGGACGAGGGCTGCGGAAATAAGCATCCAGGCCGTATCGCCGGTATCTATTTTAGTCGTAGCGCCTATTTTCGCCTGATCCTGGGCCAGAACAATGCCTGCCGAATAAGCCAAACTCAAACCAATCAAACCAGCGACGACGAATGTAATGAACGTCCGTTTCATATCTCCCCCCCGCGAATTTAATAACTCAATGTTTTAATGACCTGGTGCCTTAATGGCTCATTTATTTAATGACCCTTAAATTATTATCAACTCCCATGCCAGTCAGGCATAAATTCTCCCGGTGTGTTAAATAACTTTAAAAACTATGGACTTGTTGATTTACACGGCGAACAATTAGGAATAAAGGATTGTGCAGCTTTTAAACAGAGAAAAGAGATAAAGATGAACGGCTCGCCAAACTCTTTTAGAAAAAACCGGGCATTAGAACGACCTGCTGGCTTTTCACCAGACTGGGCGAAATAGAGGCAGACCTGCTGATACTTTATTCTTGGGGGGAGACTTCCGTTCCTCTTGCAATGATCTGAAAAAGTTCTTGGGAGGCTTTTTCGAAAGAACCTGGAGGAACATTAGGATGGATGGTAGAAAGCTTGATCTCCAACCGAGTTTTTTTCTGGCCGGCCGGTTTTACCGTGATCTCAGTAGAAAAACGCTCCTGATGATGGTCACTTTTAAAAAAACCGCGGATAATGACCTTGTCGCTTCCGAGGCGCACGACTCGAAAAGAGTTCCCTTTTTGCTTTTGGGCATACTCTTGGAGGGACGAGTTCAACTTGGGGTGGAATGACTCAAAATCCATGGAATAAGTGTTGAAAAATTTATCTTTTACAATCTTTTCTTCCGGTATGATTTGTAGGCTTACACAGGAATTGAATAAAAGGCAAAAAACTGTGCAAGAAAAAAAGAGCCGGTTCTTTATTCTGGGTTCCAAAGCTTTTAGTAGGAGCTTAAGTTTTAAATTTTTCATTTCCAATTGCACCAAAAACCTCCCGCCGGGCGAACAGTTTTAAATCTTTTTCTCTATATCACAATTTTAAAAAAAATACTAAATCTCTTGTCATCCTCCCTGTTATTCATAAATTCAGATCTTGGAAAGAATTAAAAAACCCGGCCTCCCGCGGAAGGCCAAATGTTTCCGCTTTCCACTCCAATAGAAATCCTTTTATGTCCAAAAAGGTTCTTTTCTTTCAAACTGCCATGATTTCTATCTTCTGAACCACTGGTATTGATAGAACAATTAATTACTCAGGGTTGGCATTAAACTGGCATTATCTATAGGTAAAAATTTCATTACTACAAGAGGACAATTTATGGGAAAGATAATTAGAGTAAGTTTTATCTGTTCCGCCATAATCTTATCTCTTAGTAGTTGCTCCTCTTTGGGTACTTTATTAAGCACCGGGATAACCCTAAACCATTATTCCGGCGGACCAATTTACAATTTAAACCCTATGAGCAAGGAAGATAGTTTTGCTTTTCCCGCACCCGAGAAAAAGGACTATGCCCAATCTATTTACAATTTGGACCAGTCGTTATTCCCGTTGGCCAAGAAAAATACAAAGAACTATGTTCACGCAATTGCCCTTGCGAGACCGACTGATACCCTTACATTGAAAGTCATTTCCGGTTTAGTAATAGGTCAAAACCCATTTGAAGACAACTCCTCATATTGGGGTTTAGAAAAATACAAAGAAGCCGATATCTTTAACCACCTCAGTGTTGCCCTTGAATTGAAGTTAACGTTCTAAAATTTACCGCCTTCATTTTAATCTTGGAATTTTTTTAAATAATTTCATTAAATTTAATAGGACGCAGATTTACGCAGATAACCGCAGATAATTATTTTCTTTTTAGTTTATCCTGATAATCTGTGTACATCCGTGTCCAAAAAGGAATTTCCTATACAACAGCATTTTTTCAGCCCATAATATTTAGACTATTAAGGATTATTGACTGTATGTTACATTTACCATAGAGCTACAAGTTTAGCAAGTTACAGGGCCGAAAGGCTGACAAGAGTTTCCACATAAACAAGCTAATAGTCTA
>JAHJQK010000050.1 GCA_018819135.1 Pseudomonadota bacterium
CCGGAATCTGGGGGTGCACCTCCCGGATCTCCTTGAGAGCCTGCATACCATCCTTCTCCGGCATGATGATATCCAAAAAAATTAAATCTGGTTCTTCGCTCTTTACTTTGATAATGGCTTCTTCCGCACTACCAGCCATGATCACTTGATAATCTTTTTTAAAGATCATGCGTAGCGAATCCCGCACGCTTACTTCATCATCGACAATCAAAATCTTCCGCATAGCTTTCCTTTATTGACCGGTTTGCCCCAATCTTTCATCCGGCAACCAGGAACCGAAGGCGAATGGTTGTCCCAGCTCCTTCTTCCTGGCTTACCAGCATATCTCCCCGATTCCGAACCATGACCTTACGAGCCAGGGCCAGAGCCAAACTCAGGTTCTCAAAATTCAGCCCGGTTTCTGGTCCGAAGGCTTTCTGGATATTGCGGATAATCCCATCCTGGCCATCATACCAAATAACTAATTCCACGAAATTGTTCTGGCCTGCCCCTTCTTCAACCAAATCCATGGAGAGGCGCAAATCTTTGTCCTTTTCAATCGTGGCCAACACATTTTCCAGTATGTTCCGCAAAACAAATTCCAACTGAACTCCATCAAAAAGGATCGCTGGTAAATTTTCCTTTAAATCAAAGCTCAAGCGGGTTCCCCGCTGGCTTAAGGTTTTTTCTTTCTGTTTCAGAACATCTTTCAGTATAGGAATGAGGCGATTTTCTTGCAAGCGGGGAGGTGAGAATTGGGCAAATTCCAAAAGGTTTTCCAGAAGCTCGTTGATCCGTTTGACGTCCAGGTTCACCAGGCGGGAAAATTGTTCCCGGAACTCTGGATCATCGTATTTTTCCGGAAGGAGAGCAGCGAAGGTGCTAATGGCCACCAATGGATTCTTTATCTCATGAGCCAAAGTCGAAAGGGTGGCATCGAATAAAGACCCCTTTTCTTCAGCTGTCATCTCCGCTGAAAAAAAGTCCCTGTCTTTCCCTTTTTCTTTTCTCGGGGCAGTCCATAATTCCCCTTTTCCAAAGCAAAAGAGCAGGTCTTCAGGGAGTAAAAGCTCCCCTTCTTTCAAGGCTGCTGATCTCAGGGTTAAGCTTTCCAGTTCGCGCAAGTTGCCTGGCCAATGATATTGCTGCAGCACCTGCAAAGCTTCCGTGGAAAATTTTTTCCGGGATATCTGTTCCTGCCTGTGCTCCTGAAGAATTTCGGTAGCCAGGCAGGGGATGTCTTCTTTGCGATCGCGGAGAGGTTGCAGATTGATGGGTAGCATTTCAAGGGTCTGGTAGAGTTCTCCCCGTAATTTGCCCGCGGATACAGCTTGCGCCAAGGAAGTAGTGGAAGTGGTTATAATTTTGGCTTCGATACCTATCTCTTCCAGGCCGGGCCAACCGATCCGCTGGTCTTTCCAAAGATCTAAAAGGGTTGATTGCACATCCCATTCTAAGTTCTCCACTTCCTCCAAAAAAAGGGTCAAAGAAACATTCTCCCCTCTGCCCGAATTTTGCAGCCAGAAGGAAAGTTTGCGCATAAATTTTTCCAGCGTTAACTCGCGGCAAAAAAAACGAATGAAGGGTGTATCCTTAAAGGGGCCCAGAAAGTGAATCGCTTTGGCCACTTCGCTTTTGCCTGTGCCCTCTTCGCCCTGAATGAAGACCGGGAGAGAGGAAAAAGACACTTTGAATACTTTTTCCCGCACCTCGGGCTGCATCCGGGAGGAATAGAGCCAGGATTTGATTTTTTCTTCGGCCGAAAGCGAAATTCTTGAAGGCCGACTCTTTTCACCCCAATCTTTTTCCAGAAGCAGGGCCTGAATCTTTTCGCGCAGGGTTTGCACCGGAAAGGGTTTGTCCAACCAATCGCTACCAGGCAGATCCAGTTTTTTTCCCCAGGCCGCTCTTTCTCCCAGGAGTAAGAGGAAAGGCAATCGTGGCTGGGTCTTGCGCAAATCGTGGAAAAAGGAACTGTAAAAAACTGGGGGCAGGTCCACCCCGGCCAATACAATCTCCACCTCTTCTCGCCCGGCCACTTCTATGGCTTCTTGGAAATTGCTGGTGGTTAGTACCTCAAATTCCTCTTTCAGAATCATCCAGATTGACGCCCGCACGGTGGATGAAGGGTCTACCACTAAAGCCCTTCGTTTCCGGCCTTTACTTTGTGAAAGCACCCTTTCCTCCGGGTTTCAATGGAAAATGAATGCGAAAACTCGTTCCTTTGCCAACTTCACTCTCTAAGTCGATGAAGCCCCCATGTTCATGCACGATCTGGTAGCTGATCGCTAAACCCAGCCCGCTGCCTTCCGGCCGGGTGGAAAAGAAAGGATCAAAGACATGATCTATATTTTCCGGTGGAATTCCGATTCCGGTATCACGGATTTCGATCTGCAGGAAAGGTTCACTTTTGTCATCGCGGGTTAGGCGAATGATCCGGGTATCAATCCAAATCTCCCCTTGCCCCTCGATTGCCTGAATGGCGTTCAAGAGAATGTTCAGTAATACCTGTTTAATCTGTTCGGCATCGACTAAAACTGAAGGGAGATTGGGGGCATAATTTTTGGTAATAGTGATGTTTTTCTTCCGGGCTTCAGTGGCAATTAAAACTTCCATTCGATCGATGATGGCATTGACATCTTCCCCTTTTAGGTTGGGCTCAGATGGTTTAGCGAATCCCAACAGTTCATTGATTAGGGAAGTTAAGCGATCGATTTCCCCGGAAGCGACCTTAAGAAAATAATCACGAAATTCACTATCATCTATGCGTTCTGGCAGAAGCTGGGTAAAAGTTTTGATGGATACGAGGGGGTTGCGAATTTCATGGGCCAGGCTGGCAATCAATGTTCCCAGTGAAGCCAGGCGGTCAGAACGCCGTAAAATATTTTGCGACTTTTTCAGATTTTCATAGAGGTTGGCATTCTCGATGGCGATAGCCATCTGGTTGGCCAAAGTAATCAGGAGGTCGATGTCTTCCCGGTAGTACATCTCTTGGGCCGATTTATGGCCGAGATTGATAAAGCCGATCAGCCTGTCGGAATAAATTAGCGGTAGAGATATTTCTGCCTGCAATTGGCTCATATTTATTATGATATCTCCTCTTCCCGCACCTTTTTGATCCCTCTCCAATTCAACCCGCAAGATTGCGTCTTTCTCCTTTCGTAATCGCTGGATGAAGGGCTCGCCCGTTTTGAAAGAGATATCCATCATGGGAGCTTCTCGTGAATTCCAAAATAAAGCAGGGCGGTAGATTTCTTTTTCCGGATTGTAGAGGAAAACAGAAATTTTCTCAACCCCCATGCTTTTTTCAATGGTCTCGGCGAGCATGTTGAGAAGGCGATTCAGGTCAATGATGGTCACTAAACGACGGCTGAACTCTTCCAAGACCCGGTGGTAATAATATTTATCCCTTACGATGATCTGATGCATCGACCGGTCCATTCTCTCTTTGATTTTGCCAAAGAGGAGAACCGCCACAATTCCCAATAGGATCATTAAGAGGGAAAAAGGAGTTTCCACCCTTTTGAAATAAAATAGTTCTAAGAAATAAATAATAAAAAAACTGGGAATGGCCAGAATAAATATAGATAAAACGTACCCAAGGCCTTTGGCCATGAATACACTTACGTCCATCAGGCGGTGTTGGACAACTGAATATGCCGCAAAAAAAAGACCCACAGTACCAACAATGCTTCCAATAGGATAAACATCTAAGCCAAACATGGGCAGAAAGCCTAGGCTTCCGAGGATAAAACTTGCTCCAATAGCCAAGGAAAAATATTTTAACCTTTGCCGCTGATAACTGTCTGCATGGATAAAACCTAAAATGAGATAATATAAAGATAAAATTATGCAAATCGTAAATTGGGTAGTGAAAAGGTGATACAGAGGGCCACTCTGTACATGATATCCCCAGCGTGATTCACGAACTCCTGCTGTAAAATATGGAGTCCAATTAATCACCGCAAAAAAACAAGAAGCTAAATAGGAGGCAAAAAGAATTTTTTTTGCTCTCTCAGAAATCCCTATGGGATTCGTAAAGAGGCAGGCAAAATGTAATAAAGTGGGAGGTATGAAGAGTAGTCCATTACGGAAGATTTTTCCCCAAAGATCTGCAAATTCGGGATTGGGAGCGCCGATAATTCCAGCTATGTCTATATACCACAATGAAACACATAAAAGCATTATTGAAAAAGCTTTATTAATCGGATTTGGTTTTCTCTTCGAATAGGCAAAAATTCCCACTATAAGATATATAGCAGCAGCGATTATAGACAATAGGGCATGAATGTTCAATTCATATTTCCTTTACATTACAGTGTAAAAATCTATTCTGTTATATAAGTCTAAACTATTCTCCGTAGATAGGATGACGTTTTTGTAAAACCATCTTCCGATAATAAAAATTTGATAGAATTGTCCGTAATTTCCTATTTTGGCTTCCCATCCTTACGCATCGCCTAATAATACTTGGGATTGTGTAGAACTCCTTGTAAGCATTCCACAAACCTTCTTCAAGCTCTTCCGTCCTCATTCTTAAGGGCTGAAAAACAGCATGAAATCCATCATAATGAGACCAGTCATTATCAATAATCCTACCTTCCTTTTCAAGTTTTCTTTGTAATTCTGTCCCAGGCATTGGCGTCAATAAAAAGAATTCGGCGTATGCCACCTTTTTCTTTATTAAAAAAACCACTGTCTTATGAAAAACATCCGAATCATCATCATCCATACCAAAGATGATACTTGCGCGAATGAGTATTCCTTTTTTGTGTATTTTTTCAATATGCTCTGAAATTTCTCCTGCATCAAAAAAAGTTTTTCCATAAGAAGGTAAATTTGATTTAGAAATACTTTCTATCCCAATGTATAACAATCCACAACCACTTTCAGCCATTAAATTGAGGAGATCTTCATCTTTAGAAACATTTAAAGAGGCTTGTCCCCCCCAACGAATTTTCAAAGGAATCAAGGCGTTAAAAAGTTCACGGGCATAAGATTTTTGCCCTATTATATTATCATCAACAAAAAATATTTTTTTTAAGTTTTTTTTCTGAATTTCTCGCACAACTTCATCCACCGGCCTCCAGCGATATTCCCCTCCAAAAAATCTGCTCACGGAACAAAATTCACATTTAAAAGGGCACCCCCTTCCTGCCTGAATAGGAAAGTTAATTTTGAAAAGGCGGTATCGGTCTTTCTGCAAAAGATCATATCGGGGAAGGGGAAGTCTTTTTAGTTCAGGAAATTGGAGAGATTTATAGATTCCTTCCATCTTCCCATTTTTGAAATCTTCCAACACCTTAGGCCATATTCCTTCTGCCTCCCCAACAACCACTGCATCAGCATGGGCCAAGGCCTCTTCTGGTAATGCTGAAGCGTGGATACCCCCCATCACTACTTTCTTCCCTCGCTTTTTAAATTCATCCCCAATTTGGTAAGCCCGGGGGGCTTGGGGGGTCATAAAACCAATGCCAATAAGATCTGCCGAATCGTCAAAAGGAACTTCTTCAAAATATTCATCAATGATTTCGACTTGAATTTCTGGGGGGGTTAAGGAAGCTAAAACAGGGAGGCTTAAACGTGGAAACATTAATTTTTTTGCTTTATAAACTTTCCCTTCACCAATGATTTGAGAGGGTTGTATGAGTAAAATTTTCAATTTCCAACCTCAGAAAATAGTTAAAAACCCAGATTGTCATTCCTTTACGGCACAAAGGAGAAGGTGGCTGTTAGCCAAACAGCTTTCCTCCAACCACTTCACCTGAAAACCACAGCTTTTCAAAAGATTACTGATTTCTTTTTCTTCCCAGCGATGAAATATCTGTTTTTTTTTCCGGTGTTGGATTACGAAATTTAGAGTTCCCATCGCCAAAGTGATCGGCAAGAAAAACAAAATAGAAAGAAAACCATTTTTTCTTGTAGATTCCCTAATAAACGAATACCCACCCTTCCAAAGCTCTTTAAAGGTCAGTCTTCGGCAAGGGTTGCACATGACAAGTTCGCCTCCCTGGGGCAGGAAGGAAGCCAGTTTCTGTAATGTCGCTTTCGGATCATTCATTAAATAAAGAGAATGAATCATAAAAATTTTATTGAAGGAATATTCCGGAAGATTAAAATCATTATTCAAATCTCTTTCCAGGAAAAAAAGGTTATCAAGTCTTTTTCTTTCTTTTTTGTTACGCGCTCTTTCCAGCATTTCCAGGGATCGATCAACCCCGACGACAAAATACCCGCGCTCAGCTAATTCGATGCTCATAATACCAGTTCCGCATCCGGCATCCAAAACTAAATCGGCAGGGTTTTGAGAACTATTAAGATTTTCAATGATTTCTTTTTGAAGCTTCTGGTAGGGAGGAAATTGTTTAAAGAACTGATCGTAAAAAAAAGCCATTAAATCCCATAGCTGTTTTCCTCGACCAAACTTCATCTCGCTTTATCCGTTATCCGTTGAAACCTTTTTTTCATCATCAGTGGAAGCGCAATTATTCAGTTTTTTTAAATACAATCACCACATTCGTACCCCCTAAGCCGAAGGAATTGACCAGGGCGGTCTGAATTTTCTTCTTCCTTGGTTGATTGGGGACGTAGTCCAAATCGCATTCCGGATCGGGGACCTCGTAATTTATCGTGGGCGGCATTATTCCTTCGTGCAGGGCCATGCAGGCCGCAACACTTTGCATGGCGGTCCCACCTGCCATTGAATGCCCAACCATGGCTTTAATCGAACTTACAGCCAACCGGTAGGCATGTTCGCCGAATACTTGCTTAATCACCTGAGTTTCTTTTTTGTCTAATATCACAGAAGAATGAGCATGTCCGCTAATATAATCAACTTCCGCCGGCTCTAAGGAAGACTGGGAAAGAGCGATCTCGTAAGCTTTGATCATATCCCTCACTTCTGGACTGAAAACCGTTGAATCGTCTGCGTCGTTGGTCAGGGCGCAACCCAAAATTTCGGCATAAATCTTTGCCTTCCGTTTTTGGGCATGTTCCATTTCTTCCAGAATCAGGGTTCCAGAACCTTCCCCCAAGATGAACCCAGCCCTTCGCTTATCATAAGGGCACATAACTTTTTTGGGGTCCCCATTCATGTTCGTCATGGAATGAGATGCTGAATAGAGGCCAAAGGTTAGGGGGTATATCGGAGTATCCACTCCCCCTGTTATCAGGATGTCTGCCACCCCACTGGAAACGATTTGATAAGCATTGGCAAGGGCTACATTACCGGAAGAACATCCGGCAGAAATGGCCGTATTATATCCCCGAATATCAAAGGCGTCCGCCATGGCCCCAATCATGGCGTTATGGTTCATCATTCCCAGGAAAAAAGGGTTGACCCGCTTTAGACCCCTTTCATAGAAAGTGGCCCCGAATTTTTCGTAAATATCCGTTGGCCCAAGGGCAGTACCATAACTCAAGCCAATCCGGTAGGGATCTTCTTTGGAAAGATCTAATTGAGCATCCTCGAGAGCTTTTTGGGTGGAAACGATGGCAAACTGAGTTCCCCGCGAAATGCGTCGGGCGCTCTTGGGAGTGAAAAAATCAGTGGCTTCGAAGTCATTAACCTCAGCGGCAAGTTTACACGGGTAGGAAGATGCGTCGAAATGGGTAACAGGACCAATACCACATTTTCCAGATAATATCGCCTGCCAGAAGGCATCCTTGCCTATTCCTATGGGTGATACAACCCCTAAACCCGTTACAACCACTCGTTTCTTAAAAATCGTTTTTTCTCCTGTGGTTAAACCCTTAGGGGGTACCTGCATGAAAGATAACTGTAAGAGATCTGATCCGGTATTCGCTTATTAATTCTTTATCAAAACAGCTCATTGAATACTAAAATCAGGTCATTTCTTGCAATTTTTTTATCTTCCCCAATCAATTATATTCAAAAATTAATAAAGTTTCATATGTTTAAAAATATATAATTCAGGGAAAAAGTCAAGGAAAATATTTTTTTAATAATGCTGGCCATGGAAAGTATTGACTCCCACTATCTTGCCCAACGGTTTGTAGATTTTTGGTGAAACCCAGGGCTCTTCCAGGATTCCATCCTGAATGGCCCAGCTTCGTCCGCCCACTGATTTATCAGCTCCTTTCCGTCGAAAAGGGGTTGACCCATCCAGTCGTTGAAAAAGTTTTCCACCGAGGAGAAATTCCCGGTCGATTTCCTCCATCCTTTTCCGCCCTTCTAAATACCCAAATCCATAACGTTCATATTGAATGGCATTGTGGTAAAAAAGAGCATCTCCAGAAATCATGGAAATACCCAGTTTGGATGCAAACCTTTCCAAAATATTGATGAATTCCCTCAATAATTTTAGGCCGGGACGAACCTGCCCCGGAGCCAATCCAGCCTTAATAGCTTTTTCTTCTTCAGACAAATTCCTCAAGGCAGTCCCGAAGAGCGTATCCTTTCCTACCTCATCCTGGTCGATATTAAAGCGCTCCCGCCGGGGGTCATTGATCACTAAAAAAGAAAGCTCCAGGTTGTCCATGAACGGGGTGTCGGAGATCTGCAAGAAAAAAATCGAATCTTTGTCATCTGGCTTTTGTTTTAGATCGAACGAGGCAAAGCCGTGGGATTCTGGGGTGTGGAATTGGACAACCCTGTCCCCTTGACGATTTATTAAACTATTCCGGTCAATCCCAAAGAGGGGAAAAAGGGAAGGTGGGATGAGGTTACGGTAAACCTTGGTTCTTCCTTCCGGAGGAAGGTGGTTAACTTCGTATATCGAGCGGTATTTCATCCATCCATTCGCTGAGGATCTTGAAAAATCGTAAGATCACAAGACGTCAGGTACGAGTTGTATCCCATATAATTCATGGATTCGGTAAGGATCTTATAAAATTGTGGATCACCTTGCTTAATCCGTGGGGAGCTTCCAGCATCAACATATTCCCCGCCAAAATAACTTTTTCCAACCCTAAAGCATCGAAAAAGTCTTTTAAAAACTCCCGATAAGCTGAAATGCTGTTCATCCCTTCTCCCCAAGACTCACCATGCCCCGGGAGGGAGATTGCCAGCGGCTCATATTCCTTGGCCAGCTCTTCCATCACTTTGTGCCACAGGGAAGCGTTGCCGCCACCTCCGTGAATAAAAAGGATCCGTAAATCCGGGTTTGAAATTCTGGAATTTTCCTTAAGGTAATGAATTTTCGTTCCTTTAACCACCACTTCGGGCATTGATGCGTCCTCTCTTTCTATCCTTTCTTTCTTGATCCGTTCTATTGCCAACAAATTTTCTGGAAAGTATCATGCCACTGGCGATTTTTCAAGTCTTTATTGACAAAACGACCAACCGGGGTTAATACTTGAAACGTTAAATCTAAAGGCAATTCACCATATGGGCCACGGAGGAAGTCTAAGATAAAAATAGTTTTTAGGTAGCTTGAGGTTTTGAAAGGATTGGTTAAAAATATGAGTTCTTATAAAAACATAGCCGTCTTAACGGCGAGGAAAGCCGGCATTCTCTTGAAAAATAAACTTGGTCAGAGAAGGAAAGTTGCCTATAAAGGGGCGGTTAATTTGGTCACGGAAATGGATCTGTTGGCCGAAAAGGTTATCGTTTCCATCATCAGCCGACATTATCCCAACCATAACATTTTGGCCGAAGAGAAGACCACCAGGCAGAGGAATTCCCCTTTTCGCTGGATTATCGATCCGTTAGATGGAACCACGAATTACGCCCATGGCTATCCCACCTTCTGCGTTTCCATCGCCCTGGAAAAGGAAGGAAAGATAATCCTGGGCGTAGTCTACGACCCGATGCGCGATGAGCTCTTCCTGGCCGAAAGAAAAAAAGGGGCCCGGCTGAATGGTAAAAAAATTCATGTGTCCTCAACTTCAAAATTATCCTTGAGCCTTTTGGCGACTGGATTCCCTTATGACCTCAGAGAGAGCCGGGTGAATAATTTCGACCATTTTCATAATTTTGCCCTCCGCGTCCACGCCGTGAGGAGGGCTGGTTCTGCAGCCTTAGATCTTTGCTACGTTGCTGCGGGACGTTTTGATGGATTTTGGGAGATGAAGCTGGGACCATGGGACCTGGCTGCCGGAAGCCTGATGGTTCGGGAAGCAGGGGGAAAATTTACTGATTTTTCGGGGAAAAGCCTTGGACTGGACGGACAGCGCGTTTTGGCCAGCAATGGAAAGATTCATCGGGAGATGATCGAGGTTTTAAAGATGGGGCGGATATAACTCCCCCCTACCACTCACTACTTGCGCCTTACGCCTTACGGCCTGCAAAGAGAATCGTAGAGGGATAGAACTTTTTGAGTAATTATCGGCCAGCTAAACTGCTGGACTTTGCCCAACGCCGATTGGGTCAATTTTTTCGTTGCTGAGGGGTTCTCAATGACCTCCCGGATCCGGTCGGCCAGCAATTGCCAATCCCCTTCCGGGATTAGAATCCCGGTTTGACCATCCTCTACCGTGTACTGAAGCCCACCCACCTTGGAAGCGATCACAGGGGTTCCGCAGGCCATTGCTTCCAAGGCCACCATGCCAAAGGATTCATAACGGGAGGGTAAAACCATGGCTTTGGCGGCTGAATAAAAGTAAGGTAATAAATCCTGTCGTTGAGACCCCCAAAAAGCCACCTTCTCTTGCAGTTTCATCCGGCTGACCATCTTCCGTAATTTTTGCATTTCTTGGCTTTCGGCATGGGGATCTTCGTCCAGCTCCCCTCCGATAATGATTAATCCAACTTCATGATTATCTTGTAAATGCCCGTGGGATAGAGAATGGACAGCCTTAATCAACACATCGATTCCTTTGATGGCATCAATCCGGCCGACGAATAGAATAAACTCTCTTTCTGAAAGACCGAGGATTTTCTTGGCTTTGGAGGAAGGTATGGGTTTAAAAAGAGTCAGGTCCACGCCGCAGGGAATGATTTGAATTTTTAAAGGCTGGGGACGATTATGCAGGATCATTTGCTCTCTTTCCCAGGGACTGGGAGCGATCAGGCAATCGGCCATACTCATGATTTGCTTTTCGATCTTTAATCGGCCCTGGGATTCTTTTTCCTCCCTGTTCCGGCTCACTGAATTTTTCAAGACCCCGAGGGTGTGGTACATGTGCACTAAAGGAATGGACCACTGGCGCTTGAGTCGCCCCCCGACCCAGCCGGAGAGCCAGTAATGGGAATGAATTAAATCATAGTGAACTCTATTTTCTTCGGTGAACTGAAGGATTTTCGATGTAAACTCTGGTAAATATTTTATTATTTCTTTTTTCGGTACGGGTTCTTCAGGGCCGGCCTGAAGATGAATCACCCGGGCGTTCCGGCCTAAAGGAACGATGCGGGAAATATGGGGATTCTGGGATCGGGTGTAAACATCCACCCGCAGGCCCAACCGGCCCATTTCCCGGCTTAATTCACGCACATATACATTCATTCCCCCGGTTTCTTTCCCTCCGAGGGCTGCTAAGGGACAACTGTGCACGCTGAGCACGGCGACGTGTTTCATCTTTTTTCTACGCGGATCCGGTAGATCTTTTCCTCTTTTCCTCCCAAGCGATATTTGTAATCTTCCCTCCCTCTCAGGAAATTAAACCGCACCATCCTCTTCTCGATGGCTCGCCGAATGCATTGAGCGGCCAGGATAATTCCAGGGCTGAACCGGCGAAACTGCGGGTCATACCCCGAGTTGTAAACGTATTCTGTTTCTTCGAAGTCGAAAGAGAAATAAGTAGCAATTTCTTTTCCTGCGATCTTCAAGAAAGATAAATTCAGCCAACCCTTCTCTTGGAACCGCGAAGCGATCTCGCGAAAGTAAGATTCCATCTGCGCAGTCATGAATTCCGCCTTATCCGTCCGGCTTTTCCGGTGTAGATCAAAAAATATTTCCATTTCCCCCCAATGAGCAAAAGGTTCTTCAACCTTGGATAGTTCGCAATTTATTTCCTTCTCCATTCTGCGCATTTTCCGGCGAAGTTCGTGGCGATCTTTTGAATTCAACCCCTCAAGAAAATTCTCCCAGGTTGGGGGAAGATCCAGATAAACAGCAATCTCTTCAATTTCCTGGATAACCTGAAAGCCGGAAGACTTCATAATCAGGGAAAGAGTGTGTGCCGTTGGGGAGAACTCGGAGACCCCATTAAATTCCAGATAATCCCATGGCCCTTCCCTAAAAAATCCGGCCAGCGCGACGAAGGTCTCTTCTTCATTTCCGGAAGAAATAATCAGATCCCGGTAATCCCAAACATCCGTGCTGCCCATTAAGGCAAGTCCTTTTTCCCCTTTTTCCCCGCAAGAATTCACAAAAGTCCCCAGGGCAAGAAGGGTTCCCTCCCAGGCGCGAAAATGAATCACCTGCAAATTCTGGGTATTCCCAAAATGCTTCAGCCAGATTTCATTCCAGGTCGGGGTAAGAAAAGGATTCCGATAGCGACTGGCAGAGAGAATTTTTTCCCATTCTCTTTTCAAAGATTCCGAATAGGAACTTTCCTCTTGCAACTCAATTTTCATACCTGGTTTCCTGTCCTTCGCCGGGTAGAAAGATAGAAAGGAGTTGCCTTCTCCCGGCCGACCGTGGTTTCCAAACCGTGACCGGGATAAATGATCGTATCATCGGGCAGGACGAAAATTTTCAAGTGAATGGATTCCAGGATTATCTGGGCGTCGGCTCTGGGGATTGACGTGTTACCGGGGCCATTGGGGAAAATCGTATCCCCGCTAAAAAGAATTTTTCCCATCTGGAAACAAACCCCTCCTGGCGAATGGCCCGGGGTATGTAAAACCTTGATGGAATATTCTCCGCAGGTTAGCGTCTGTCCATCTTTTAGAAAAAAATCCGGCACTTTTTTCAGGGCTTGGGCATCCTCAGCGTGAATACCCACAGGAGCACCGGTAGTTATTCTCACCTCTTCCAGGGCTCCGATATGGTCCCTGTGGCCATGGGTCAGTAGAATATACTTTACGTTTCTTCCCTCTACTTCATGTAGAATGCGGTCGGCTTCCGCTGCCGGGTCGATGATTATGCTCTCGTGGGCACGAGGACAGGTCAAAATATAACAATTGTTTTCAAAACCCCCAACTTCTAACTTTTTAATTTCCACCCATCCCCCTTTTGGTAACAGGTTAGCCCGATCACGGATCACTGCTTTCTGCTAAAATCCGCTAAACGGAACTGGAATAAAAGTCAAAATAAAAATGGCCACTGCCAGCCAACCTATTACCTTGCGTTTGTAATCCAACGGGACCCACCAATCCATCAAGGGAGGATGGCGAAAGCCCATAATGAAAAGAAGAAGACCCCAGAAAAGCCACCCCTGCCAACCAAAAATTCCCAACCCCAAAAGAGCAATAAAAACATATTTGGATATTTTATTTTGCCGTTCTCCTAAGAGGGCATAAGCCACGTGTCCGCCATCAAGCTGACCTATGGGCAGGAGGTTAAGGGAAGTAACCAATAGACCAATCCAGCCGGCAAACCCAACAGGATGGATGACAACGTCATAACCTTCGGGAACCGGCCCGATAATCAACCAACTCAACAAGGAAAGGAGCAGAGACGACCCCAGATTGGTTCCCATTTGTCCCTGAACCACCTTCACCTCCGATAGCCACAGCCCTAAGCTAAGGAAAGGTAGAGCGACAGCAATACCAACCAGAGGGCCGGTTGCTCCTACGTCTAAAAGCATTCTCCTGTCCCGTACAGGCGATCGTACTTTGATGAAGGCTCCAAAGGTACCGATAAAAGACGGTGCGGGAATGAAATAAGGTAAGGTAACATTCAGTCCGTGCTTCTTAGCGACTAAATAGTGTCCCAATTCATGCGCCAAAAGGATACCCATTAAAGCAAAGGAAAAAGGAATCCCCTTGAAAATCTGCTCTGGATTTTTCAAAGGATTTACTCCTTCCTGAAGGGCCCCTGCCAAGAGCGTTGTGGCCAGGGTAGTGATGAACAGGATGATATTTACTGCAATCCGCGGCTTTTCCTCCCCGTATACAGGCCAGGGTGATTCCTCTTTTTTTCTTCTGAACCAATATTTTCTAAATTTCATTTTTTTACGGCCCCTCTTATAAAATAACAAAAGGCACTCTCCCAGGCAATACGAAAATTACGCTAAACCGAAAGGCGTAAAGCGATATTAATCTTTTTCCCTTGAATTATTAGCAGGGTTGGAGTATAAATTTTTAAGTGGGGTAACCTATGAACACTTTAGATATCATTTTTCTCGCCCTCATTGGTGCTTCCATTATTTACAGTCTGATTCGAGGACTGGTAAGAGAAATTTTTTCCTTCCTTTCCCTCATTCTCGGATTTTTTGCCGCCAGCTACGCTTGCGCGACCGTGGCCAGCTGGTTGCATCGCTGGATCGAGAATGAGACGTTCGCTCAAATCCTCGGATTTGCCCTCCTCTTTATCCTCGTTGCTTTGGCCATCAGTTTGCTGGGCAAGATACTTTCCAGACTGGTAAAAAAGATGGACTTGAGTTGGGCCGACCGGATGGGGGGTGCGGCCTTCGGATTCCTGAAGGCCATCCTGCTGATCGCCATTATCCTGCTCGTCCTAACCGCCTTTTTACCCTCCAAGAGTAAGCTTCTTTCGGAATCACAGGTATCTCCCATAGCATTAAACATCACCCGGGGTCTTTCCTTTTTGGTCCCGGAAAATCTCCGTGCCCTGTATGAAGAAAAAGAAAAAGAGCTTAAGAAATATTGGGCGACCAAAGAATTAGCCGTAGGGAAACCAGAGATCAAAGGAGTAAGAAATCGATGAAGAATTTCACTCCTCTCACCATAAATAACGGGCCGCGGGGAACGACAACCCTTGGCTGCCTTATATTTCTGATCCTTGCCGGAGTACTGGCATATGGTGGATTTAAAATTGGAGAGGCTTACTGGAACTATTTCGAGGTAAGGTATAAAGTTTGGTAGTGGCCCTTTAATTTATTGATATTTCCTTTTCAATGCAATTGACACGCAATATTGACGGCCTTTCCCGATTACAAAAGACCAGCCCTAAGAAAAAGATGAATAATTACCGTGCAAGAAACAAAGAATCAGTTAAAAAGGAATTGCGAAAAGTGGCTACCATTGCGGCTCAGATGACAGATCATCTCCTGAAACCGGAAAAGGAACCATGATTTTAAGACAATTATCAATATATTAGAGGGCCACTACCCTTTTTTCCCTAATTCCTGTATTTAATTCTATCTTCTCGATTTAAAAGTAATTTGTCAATATGCCTTAGTAAAAATAGTTATCAGTTATCAGTCCTTAGTCCTTAGTCCTCAGCCGTTGTTCTTTTGCCTATTGCCTTTCTTTTTGCCCCTCGTCCTTCGTCCTTCGTCTGTCGTCTGTTTTATCGCCTCACGCCTTGCGCCTTACGGATTTTATAGCCCCATCATCCGGGCAATAATCGTTTTCATAACCTCAGTAGTACCGGCGGCGATTGATCCCATGCGCACGTCCAGGGCGTCGCGGCAAATTTCGTATTCGTCCATGTACCCATAGCCGCCGTGAAGCTGGACGCAATGGTATGCCACCCGGTTGGCCAGTTCGGCATTGTACCACTTCGCCATGGAAACTTTCTTGGTGATGTCTTTTTTTTCTAAATGATCCAACACCAAATGGTAACTGAAATCTTTGGCCATCTCAATCTCCGTAGCCATTTCGACGAGTTTGAAAGCATTGTGCTGATGACGCGAGACGGGTTTCCCGAATACGGTTCTTGTTTTGCAATACTCAATGGTAATCTCCAACATGCGCTCGGCACTGAGGACAGCCCCGAGGCAGGAGACAAGTCTTTCTTGCTGCAGGTTGCGCATCATGGGCACAAAGCCATCGCCTTCTCTCCCGAGCAGATTGGTCACTGGGACGCGGCAATCTTCAAAAAAGAGTTCAGCCGTATCCGAGGAGTGCAGACCCATCTTTTCCAGCTTCCGGGTCTTGATGAAGCCGGGCGTGCCGTTCTCCACCACGATCAGGGAGACCCCTTTGTAGGGTGGCTGGGCCCGGGGGTCGGTTTTTACCACCAGCACGATCAAGTCGCAATAGTACCCGTTGGTGATAAAGGTCTTTTGGCCGTTGATGACGTATTCATCCCCATCACGGACCGCCACGGTTCGTATGGCTTGGAGATCTGAGCCCGCCCCTGGTTCGGTCATGCCGATGGCGGCAATGAACTCGCCGGTACAGCATTTAGGCAACCAGCGCATCTTCTGCTCTTCGGTTCCCAGGATGTCGATATAAGGCATAGTGATATCGTTGTGAACTCCTACAGCAGCGGCCAATCCCCAGGCTCCCGAACGGTGAAGCTCCTCAATCAGGACAACGGAATAAACGAAATCCGCCCCTACCCCGCCGTATTTTTCATCCAGCCAGTAACCGATGAATCCCTGCTCTCCCATTTTCTTCCAGATTTCCCTCGGCACTTCGCGGTTCTTGCGCCACTCGTCGAGATGGGGCTTGACTTCCTTTTCTAAAAAACTCCGCAGCGAACGGCGGAAGATTTCATGTTCTTCGCAAAAGATTTGGTCGGCCATAGTTCTCCCCTCCTTTGGGTGTTGGGAACTTTAAGGCCAATTATATCTAAAAAATGGGAAGAAAATATTTCGACTTTGGCGGCTTGTCAATTTAATAGGACGCAGATTTACGCAGATAATCACAGAAACAAAAAAGACGCTAAGCGACTTTCTCTACTACTAACGTTCAAATTCTGAAAATTTTGTTAATATTTTTTTCTAAAATTTTTTATCTGTGTTTATCCGTATTCATCCGTATCCTAAGTTGTTTTTTGTTTTAAAGATTTTGGTTATAGCTCTGTGATCTCTGTGCCCTCTGTGGCTAATGTTTTTTGGTTGCGGCTTTGCCGCTTATTTCCCTTCCGCAAGTTCATCTTGAATTGCCTTGATCTTTTTCTCCAGAACGGAAATTTCCTGGTTTAGTCTGATGATCGTATTGCGGTCATGGACCATCCAATTCGTCCGCAGGCTTCGCTGTTGCTTCCGTTTGTCGTCAATCTGTTTTTGCAGTTCTTCGATACGCTTTTCTTTCTCCTCGATGGCCTTTTGCTTTTTTTCCTCGGCCTCCTTTTTGCGTGCTTCGACTGCTTGGGCTTCTTTTTGCCCGGTTTCACCGCCCTTGCTGGCCCGATCTTCTGCCGCAGGTTCTCCTTCTCGCTTTTTCTCTTTTAACTCTGGGGGTGGCGGTGCGGGTTGGGTTTTTGGTTCTTCCCGGAAGGTCTTAATCTGATCCCGGTATTCTTGGGGGATGGATTCGTAGCGGTCCGTGAAATGAACCGTCCCATACTTGTCGACATATTTGTAATAGGCCGCTCCAGCAGAGGTTAAAGAGAAGGGCACAAAGTTTAGAAAGAAAAAGGCTGCTCCGAGGCTTAAAAAGGTTTTGATATTTTTCATGAGTAATATTATATACTCTTTTTTTCTTTACACCCACATTTTTTTATTGTATTTTATATTTTATAACCCTATTTTATGCCGCGTCCCCATCGTCTAGCTCGGCCAAGGACACCGGCCTTTCACGCCGGTAACAGGGGTTCAAATCCCCTTGGGGACGCCAGTGAGATTTTTCCTCTATTATCCTCTGGCCAAAGACATCCCGCTTCCAGGCGATATAAAATGTTTTAGATCCCCTTAGAGACGCCAGGTAAATTCTAATAACCGAGTGAATTCATTCATCTCCCCACACACACCCGAAAGGGGAAAGTCGAAAGGGGGGGAATTGGTTGTCACTTCGTCTGTAAAAAGTGCTAAAAAAATTTAAAAATATGTTAGCAAATCCTGTGGTAAACTTTTCTTATCAGCAGTTTTACACCTCCTGTAAAAAAATCCGGGATGACCAGGGTTACTGGAGGCAGATCGAGGTTTACATCCGCGATCATTCCGAGGCTGAATTCAGTCACGGCATCTGCCCGGAATGCATGAAAAAATTATACCCTGACTTTGTTAAAGATGAGAAAAGATAGAACTATGGGAGAAAGAGAAGAAGAACGCAGCTACGGATAAATACAGTAATTTGAGAAAAACAGGGTAAGCAAGGGAAAAAAGCAAATATGAAAAAATTATTTGTTGTTGACGGATGTAGTGATGCCCGGGATGAGTGGTCGGGAGTTAACCCAACGATTGTCGTTTCTGCGTCCGGAGATGAAAATTTTGTACATGTCGGGTTACTCCGATGATTCCATTGTATACTTCGGGATTTTGGATGAGAAAGTAAGTTTTATCCCGAAACCTTTTTCGTTGGAGGCCCTGGTAAACAAAGTTCGGGAGGCGCTGGATAAATAAGTTCGAAATTCGGAATGCGGATGCGGATTGCGGAATTCAGAGGTGGGAGTTCGAAGTGTAGAGAGGTAGAGTAAGCAATTATTTCCTACCAAAATACAGGGTTTTACGCATAAAAATACAAAGTTTACCCTATTTTTTTCCTGGTTTTTTTCCAATAAACTGAGATTATCAAAAAAGCGTCTAAATCTTGGCTTTGCGGATTATCCGCACTCTGTCCCTTCTTACTAAGAGACTGTGTCTTAATGAATGAAGGGGCGTCATTCCCGCGAAACTTGTCCTCGCGAAAGCGGGGAGCGGGAATCCAGGGAAGTTGAACTGGATGCCCGCCTACGCGGGCATGACGAATTACGACACTTTCTCTAAAGGTATAGGAGATGATGAGGGGGGCCTAAAAGGAGAGTATACCAATGTTACCCACTGCAACCCCAAATAAGTACAAAGGAGCCTTATGCTGTCACCGTTGCGGGGGCAGAATGATTTTTGAAAAGTTTTATGATGTGAACAGCATTTTTTACGGGTGGCATTGCGTCATGTGCGGAGAAATCCTCGACCCGGTTATACTTTTGCATCGCTTGAGCCAGGATGCGGATTTGAAAATTCCCGAAGGGGAAGAAAACGTATTGTATTTATTAAAGCAATACCTGCGTTCCAAGCCCAAGAAGGATGAAGGCGCAAAAATCTAAAACGCATTTCCTCTTTAACCTTAATCCCTCTGCCTACACCCAACCCCATATACCCGAATCTTAGGCTCTTGACTGAAAACTGGAAAAAGATTAGGGTAAGGAATCTTCGGGAACAAAGGTTTAAAGGCCTTCCTTGGTTACTGATCCTTAATCACTATTCCGTATTCCCCATGGGAGATGAAGGATGGGACGCAACGATGATGATGACCGGAAAAAGTTAAGCTGGCGGGAAATCGATAAGCTGCGGGACCGCACCCGCCATTACAGCAGCGAGGGAAAAAGTTTTAAGGAAAGAACTCTCCGCTCGGACTGGGCTAAAAAGCAGCACCTGCGGGAAGCGGAAAAGTTCTTCCAGGGCAAGAAAGGAACCGAAGCCTACAAATCAGCCCATGCGGCCTTGCACGAAAAATACGGAACGGGAGATTTTCAGGTTGCGATGGCAAATTTCCTCCAGCAGTTCGGTTTGCCCGATGATTGGGGCACTCTCCTTTTGATCCTGGATGCTCCCGAACCCAAGTGGGTGCAAGAGGCGTTAATGGCCTTGAAAAAGGTGTATGAAAAGCGCAGCCTGATAGAGCAGAAGGGCTGCAAAGGAAAAGTCAAGGTACTGGCAATGACCACAAAAGATAAAAACATTCGCCAGGAATGTGAAAAAATTCTGGAGGGGCTGCAATGAAGGAAGCAGAGAAGATCAAAATTCTACAGGACCAGGTGAAAAGGCTTTCGGCTCTCCCTTTCTACGAAAAACGTTTCCGGGCTGGGGGGATCAAACCGGAAGACATCCGCTCCCTAAAAGATTTTCAAAATATCCCGCTGATGGACACCAAGGATTTGCAACAAGATCTTGAAGAGTATCCTCCCCTGGGGTCTCTTTTCCATCCCGACACAGTGCGAGTGACTTTGAGCCCCGGGCCAAAAGGTTTGATGCCCGTGTACCATACCCGCCAGGATGTGGAAGAAGTCAATAGCGAACTGGCAACTATGTACCGGGCCTGTGGAGTCGGCCCGGAAGACATCGCTGCCATTACCTTCGGATACCATCTCTTCATCGCCGGAATTACCATCCATGGGGGCTTCGAGACTCTGGGATGCAAAACCATTCCTCTGGGTCCGGGAGAATCTCAGAGGACGGCTGAAATCCTCAACCGGTTCAAAGTCACAGTTCTGGCTTCGAATCCCAGTTTTGCCCTGAAACTGGCCCAGGAAGGGGTTAACTCCATCCGCCTCCTTTTCGCCGGAGGGGAGCCTTTTTCCAGCGTCGAAGGCTATAAAGAAAAGCTCCGCCAGGCTTTCGGGCCTATCGGCCTGATCGACTCCTACGGCCTCGGCCAGTCAACCCCCGTAGCCCGGGAGTGCAAGGAAGAACGAGGATTGCATGTGGCCGACAACCTTATTTATCTCGAAGTCGTGGAACCGGAGACCGGAAAAGTTCTTCCCGCTGGGGAACGGGGGGAAGTAGTCTTCACCCACCTGCGTCGCCAGGGTTCCCCCCTTCTGCGCTTCCGAACCGGCGATTTGAGCGTGATGGAACATATCGATTGCCCCTGCGGGAGAAAAGCTACTTTAACCAAAGGGGTATTGGGCCGGACCGATGAAATGCACAAAGTCAAGGGCGTCAAGCTCTATCCTTCCCAGATCGACCACTTATTGCGCCCCCTTCCGGATTATACGCCGGGAAAATACCGGGTGATGATCAGCCCCAAGCCCGGCGGCGGAGACCATTTTCTCCTTTCTATTGAAGGAAAGAATCCGGGATCTGCAGAAACCGAAAAGCTTACCGAGCGCATGAAAGAAATCCTTTTGATCAGGCCGGATAAAGTGGAGTTCATGGCCAAGCTTCCCGAAGGACCAAAAGTAAAGGATGAAAGATACAAATAGGTGATAGGTAAGAGGTAAGAGGTTATAGGTAATGAGCCTTGCGCCTTACGGTCTTTAAATATGAAGGTTATATTCCATGAAAGGTTCTATGAAGTTTACGTCTCCGACCCGGCGGCCGCTGCCGGGAGGATGGAGGCTATCGTCGAAGCTTTGGGGAATGATTTTGAATTGGTCAAGCCGTCTCCGGCCTCTGAAAAAGATGTAGCCCTGGTCCACACCCCGGGACAGATTGAACGCATCAAACGCTCCAGCGACCTCTACGAAATCGCCTTGCTCTCTGCCGGTGGGGCCATCATGGCCGCGGAATTGGCCTGGAATGGTGAACCGGCCTTCGGCCTCATTCGCCCTCCAGGTCACCATGCCAGCCCGGATTCTTGCTGGGGTTTTTGCTACTTCAATAATATCGCCATCGCCATCAAGAAACTGATGAAATCAGGGCAAGTTAAGAAAGCATTGATCTTGGATTTTGACCTGCATTTCGGGGATGGGACGGAAAATGTCTTCACGGGCATTCCGGGAGTAGAATATTTTCATCCCGAAAGTTCGGATCGAAAGGATTTCGTCGCGAAGGTGCAAAAGCGCCTGGAAAAGGCCGAAGGTTTCGACGTTCTATCCGTCTCAGCAGGTTTTGACCGGCATGTGGAAGATTGGGGGGGTCTCTTAACCACAGAGGATTACAGGACCATTGGCTCCTTGGTTAAAACTTATTCCCAAAAGTTCTGCCGGGGACGGCGTTTCGGCGTGCTCGAAGGCGGATATAACCACGCCGTCCTCGGTCAAAACGTTCGGGCCTTTTTGGAAGGAATGAATTAAATGCGGAACGCCGAATGACGAATGCGGAATTAAAATCCGAAATATTAAGTGTTTTTCCTCCGAACTCCGAACTAAACACTCCTAACTATTTTTTCTCAAGAAGGTATTTCTTTACCTGGGCCAGGGCCATTTTGGTCACACGATTTTCGATGAAGCGCATGGCAAAGGGCCAGCGTTGCTCTATTACTTCCGTACCTCGGGCATGGGCCAGGGCAAGGAAGGCGAAGTGATCCTGCTCTTTTCCACTACCCGCTTGCCCGGTTAACCCCACCCCCAGATCAGCGCCGGAAAGGCGGCGTACGCCTTCGGCGAAAGCTTGGGCTGCTTCTCCGCTGTTAAAACCCCGCTTGGTAAAAACAGATTCCGGAACAGCCAAAATTTTTTGCGCCATGCTTGGACTGACGATGGTCAAGCCGCAAAGAAAGAATTCTGTGTTTCCTTCCATCATTTTTAAAGTCTGGATGACCGAACTGCCAAACCCGGTTTCGGCTACTGATAGGGTAAGTCCGCTTTGCCGTAAAAGGGAGCTGAAAACCCCTTCGTAGGTTTCCTCATCTGCTCCAAAGATAAAATCTTTTAAGCGTCCCCGGATCTCCGCTTCCAAGGGAGCATTCAGGGCTTCAGCCCCGGCTTTATCCCCGGCTTTGGCTGTAAGGCGGACGTGGATTTCCCCCATCTGGGTGTGGGCCAGAAGGCCGATGGTCGGGTTCGCCCCCTTCTCGATCAAGTCCTTTATTCGTTCATCCACCAGGCTTTCACCGATTCCAAACAGCTTGAGAACACGGGAAACGATCACCTCCCGGATGCCCAGTTTCTTCTTCAAGTAAGGAAGGACACTGTGTTCCATGAAGTAGCGCATTTCATGGGGCACGCCTGGAACAGCGATGATGGCTTTGCCATTATGCTCGGCAATAAAACCGGGAGCCGTGCCCACGGGGTTTTCGATGGGAATGGCTCCTTCGGGAATATATGCTTGTTTACGGTTGTTGGAACTCATGGCCCGGCCAACCCGTTTGAAGAAATCATTGATTTGGTCATGAAGTTTCGGTTGAAAAACCAATGGCTTGCCGAGGACTTCGGCTACAGCTTGGCGAGTCAGGTCGTCGAGGGTTGGGCCGATGCCTCCGGTGGTGATAATAATATCTGATCGCTCCAAAGCGTTGCGCAAAGTATTTTTCAGCCTCCCCAAATTGTCTCCTACTGTGGCCTTGAAATGCAGATCCAGGCCAATTGTGGTCAGTTGTTGAGCGATATGGGCCGAATTGGTATCCACGATCTGTCCAAGTAATAGCTCGGTTCCGACGGCAATAATTTCTGCTTTCATGTTCTCCTTCTTCTGTTTTTTTTGGACGCAGATTGGCGCAGATTTACAGGATTTAAAGTCGACGGCTTCGTAAAAAGTCCATCTGTCCCGCGCTTCGCGGGATTACGCGCCTTGCCTCTGTTGTAGGGGCACGGTGACCGTGCCCCTACTTTGCCATTCAAATTTTGACTTTTTACAAGTCCGTCAAAGTTGATGGACTCGTAAAAAGTCCTTTTTATCCCATTTTCGTCATTCCGCGAAAGCGGGAATCCAGTTAATTCACGCAGTTCTGGACTCCTGCTTGCGCAGGAGTGACGGCTTTTATGACTTTTTACGAGATCGTCAAAGTTAGAATACAGAAAACGGAATTCGGAAGAAAAACCGAATAGAACAACATTCTGAATTTTTGATTTGATCCAGGTAAATCTGCGTCCCCCAAAAAAGTTTTTTCCAGTCGCTCCCCTTGTTATTATTTTAGGTTGATTCTGGGATCTGGGCAATACTAATTTTGTTTTTTGATCTTGCGAATTTCATCGAGAATGGTAATATTAAATAAAGATATTTGGTCGGGCAAGGTAATCTTGACCCGGGAAGTATAGTTTGGCCGAATCCATTTGCGACTAAAATCATCCAAAAAGAAGAGGAGATGAAGGATGTCGTTAGCTTACGTCGACCATGTAGCCGCCATGCCTATCCATCCCAAGGTTTATGAGGCTATGGTTCCTTATTTCAGCGAATTTTACGGGAACCCTTCGAGCATCCATGATAGCGGGGAAAAAGCCCGGGAAGCCATCGAAGAAGCCCGGGGCAAAGTTGCCAGACTTATCGGCAGTCATGAGGAAGAAATCTATTTTACCTCCTGCGGCACGGAATCCAACAATCTGGCCTTAAAAGGCCTTGCCTGGGCTCATCAGAGCCGCGGCAAAGAAATCATCATCTCCAGCATTGAGCATTTTTCGATCATGCACACGGCCAGTGCCCTGGAGCGGGCCGGATTTCACGTATTCCGTCTTCCGGTGGATGCGCATGGTTTCGTGGACCCCGCCGCAGTGGAAAAAGCCATTTCTCCCCAAACTATCCTGGTATCCGTCATGCAGGCGAATCCGGAAGTGGGCACAATTGAACCCATAGCCGAGATTGGCAAAATCACCCGGGCCAAAAATGTTTTATTCCACACGGATGCCGTAGACTCTGTAGGCACGATCTCCGTTAACGTCCAAGAACTGAACGTAGACCTTTTGAGTCTCTCGGCCAGCCAGTTTTACGGTCCCAAAGGGGCGGCTGCCCTGTTCATTCGCAAAGGGGTGAGAATCCTACCCCTCTTGGACGGAGGAATTCAGGAACGGGGCCTGCGAGCCGGAACAGAGAACGTTCCGGCGATCGTGGGCATGGGGGTTGCCGCCGACCTTTCCCGGGAGGAAATTCCCCAGCGGATGAGCCATTTAAAAAAGTTGCAAAAGAAGTTAACGGAGGAGTTACCCCGGCGAATTCCTTACCTGCGCTTTCTCGGGCATCCCACTCAACGCCTTCCCGGAAATGTCAGCGTCGCCGTGGAGTATATCGAAGGAGAAGCCATGCTCCTTTTTATGGACATGGAAGGCATCCGCATTTCCAGCGGATCGGCCTGCATTTCCCGGTCTTTAAAAGTATCCCATGTCATGCTGGCGATGGGGGTGGATGCCGCCACCGCCCAGGGTTCGCTTCTCTTCAGTTTTGGAATGCAAAATACGGAAGCGGATGTGGATCGGATTCTGGAAGCTTTACCGCCGGTGGTAGAAAGGCTGCGGAATATGTCCCCGGTTTACCGGAAAGCGATGGCCAAAAAAAATTAAAAGAATCTTGAACCATACTTATAGCGAAGGAGTGGAAAATGTACAGTCAAACGGTCATGGAACATTTTAAAAACCCCCGCAATGTGGGTACGCTTGAAGACGCAGATGGGGTGGGAGAAGTCGGCAACCCCGTCTGCGGGGATATGATGACGTTCTACATCAAGGTAAAAGATAATATAATTGACGATATAAAATTTCAAACCTTTGGGTGCGGCGCAGCCATTGCCGTTTCCTCCATGGTTAGCGAAATGGCCAAAGGAAAGAACCTGGAGGAAGCGTCAAAAATAACGAACAAGATGGTAGCCGAAGCTCTGAAGGGACTTCCCAAACAGAAGCTTCATTGTTCTAACTTGGGAGCGGATGCCCTCCAGAAAGCCATCCAGGATTACCAGAACAAAAAATCCGGGCGCGTTGCCAAGCCTGAATCTAAAAAGTGTTACTGTCCGGTCTGTGATATAGAAAATCCCATGGAGTCCGAAATTTGTACCGGATGCGGAAAGGAACTCCCTAACAAGCATGCCCATGGGCATTGAAAGTTTTTATTGCCTTCCTTGCACCCCCCTGCCCTTCCCTCTCTCATCAGAGAGACTGGGTCGTACTCCGGGCGGGAGGGCATGAATGAGGAAGAAATTCCCATGACCAAGCAGGAAATACTCAGAGTTCTGGATCATATTCTCGACCCCGATTTGCGGAATCGCAGCATCGTGGAAATGGGATTTGTAAAAGAAGAAGATATAGAAGTCAAGGAGGAGGAGATCCAGGTCTTCTACACGGTGGGGGGGCCGCTTTGCCCGTATAGTGCTGCCGTTGGAATTATTATTCACCATACCTTGAGTGAAAAATTTCATAAAAAAATTAAAGTGCGGATGAAAGCGGGCCATTACCAGCAAGACATTGTAAATCAGATTTTAGAGGATGAATCTCAGTTCAATGAATGGTTTGAGAAAATTAAATCCCAAAAGCTCCTGGAAATATGCCTGCGCGCGTAACCTACCCCTGTCTTTTCCTTGCTAAGATCGAACCAATAGAGAGTTCGGGGATTCCCGGGTTTAGGTAAACCTTTCGTACGTTCGTTGAACCCTCTTATTTCTTTTGCTGTTGTTATCTTTCAATTGACAGACCAACTTAAGGATGATAGCGTAATTACAACTAAATTGAGCGATTCTTTTAAACCACGGATAAACCATAACGCGGTATGGCCGCAACCAAAATCCATCGGCCCCCCTCACCTTCATCCTCTCCCCCCAAGGGGGGAGAGGGCAGGGTGAGGGGGTGATTTCTTTTGGTTACGGCTCTGCTGCGTTGTGCCCTCTGTGGTAAATCGCCTTTTTTGGGCACAAATTATATAAAATGATGAAAGTTTTTTTAAGTGAAGTTATTCATCCTGCAGCAGTCGCCCTGCTGGAAAAATCTGCAGAGGTGATCCGACCTGTTGACCAATCCCGAAAGGCTTTGCTGGAAGCTTTTAAAGACGTAGAAGGATTGATTGCCCGTAAGATATACATCGGGGCGGAGGAGATGGATCATGCTCATCGCCTGAAAGTCATTGCCCGGCATGGCGTGGGGTTGGATTCGGTAGACCTGGAAGAAGCTACGAAGCGGGGGATTCTGGTAACCAACACGCCCGGGGCCAACCGGGAATCAGTGGCCGAGCTGGCCGTGGCTTTTATGCTATCCTTGGCCCGGAGAATTCCCCAGGCCCGCGCCGCCATGAGATCTTTGACCAAAGGGGATGTGGGTCAATTATCCGCCCTCCTGAATCGTTATAAACTGACCGGGGTCGACCTGGAGGGGAAATCTCTGGGAATCATCGGAACCGGCCGCATCGGCTCCACCGTTGCTAAAAAGTGTATCGCCGCTTTTGACATGAAGGTAAAAGGGTATGATCCTTATGTCTCCACAGAAGTCATGAAATCTTTTGGAGTAGAAAAAGTCGAGCGGCTGGGAGACCTGCTGCCTGCGATTGATTTCCTAACGGTTCATTGCCCTTTGACCGATGAAACCAAGGGAATGGTTGGCCAAAAAGAACTGCATGAAATGAAGAAAGGCGCTTATGTGATCAACACGGCCCGGGGAGGAATTGTGAATGAAAAGGATCTCTACCAGACTCTTGTTTCCGGGCAAATCACTGGAGCAGCCCTTGATGTTTTTGAAATCGAGCCTCCGGACCCCGCTGACCCTCTCCTGAGTCATCCCAACCTTTTGGCAACCCCCCATTACGCGGGGACGACGGAAGAAAGCCTTTACCGCGTCGGTATGGTGATGGTAGAGGAGCTGATCAATTTCCTCCAGGGTAAGCCGCCAAAATATCCGGTCAATCCGGAAGTGTTGAAAAAATAGGAATAAAGGTTTTTTATGATTCCTATCGTTTCCGTCGTCGGCAAATCAGACAGCGGGAAAACTACCCTGATCGAAAAACTTATCCCGGAACTCACCCGGCGGGGCTACAAAGTGGCCACGGTGAAACATGATGTCCACGGCTTTGACGTGGACCGGGAAGGTAAAGACAGTTGGCGGCATAAGCAAGCCGGTGCCCACACGGTAGTTATCTCTTCCCCCACAAAATTGGCTCTCATCCGGGATGTTGACCATGACGCCGATCTGGCGGAACTCCGTGACAAATACATCCGGGATGTTGATCTCATCCTCTCGGAAGGGTTCAAAAAAAATACTCAACCGAAAATTGAGGTCTTCCGGAAGGAAATGCACCGGGACCTTCTATGCACGAAGGAAGACAATCTTGTAGCGATTGCCGCCAACCAGTCCTTTGCTCTGGGCGTTCCTTGCTTTGATTTAAATGACGCCCGGGGTCTGGTGGACTTGATTGAGGAAAAATTTCTGAAGGCGGTGAAAACCCCGCTGGTGCGGCTCAGAGTGGATGGGAAAGAAATTCCTTTATCCCCTTTTATTCAGCAATCGATCCGGGGCACTGTCCGGGGAATGGTTTCTTCCTTGAAAGGATGTTCCTCCCCCCAGACAGTGGAATTGGAAGTTCTGCCGGATTGAACTATTTCAATCAACTCCCAATATGGAACCCGATGATTTTCAATTACTCATGAAGGCCCGGCAGAACGCCTATGACCTTCTGCGATGCTTTTTCCTCCAAGAGCCCGCAGAGCCATTTCTTGTAGCTCTTAAAAATGAAAATATATTAAATAATTTAATTGGTTATCATAAAGAACTTGATGAAGGAATTAAACTAATTTCTTCGGTTATTTTCTCTCCTGAAATATCCAATTTCGTGCCCGGTCTCTTACAGGAGTTCACTCGTCTTTTTGTCGGACCTGTTCCCGTTCCCCTTTATGAATCAGTGTATCGTTCCCAAACCGGACTGCTTATGCAGCAAGAGACGCTGGCAGTCCGCGGAAAGTATATGGAGGCTGGGCTGGTAGTAAACCCGGGAAAACCTTTCCCAGATGATCATATCGGTGCTGAACTGGAGTTCGTCTTCTATCTCTGTCAAAAAGCCGCTCAGGCCGAAGATGCGAAAACACGAGATGCCCTTTTGGAAATGCAGTATCGTTTCTTTAGGGAACATTTGGTTGCCTGGGTACCTCTTTTATGTGATCGGCTATACGAGGAGACGGAATCGCCTTATTTCAAGGGGGTGGCCAAAGTCACGAAAGGTTTTGTTCACTGGGATTATCAGGAAATCGTCTCCCATTTTATTGATTGATAGTGATTGATTGTCCTTGATAAAATGACCGGACCGTATTATACTGGGTTATAAACTAAGAGGGGGTGAAGCAATTGTTCGGATTGGGTACTCAAGAGTTGGTTATCATCCTGGCCATTGTTTTTCTGATTTTCGGGGCCAAACGTCTTCCTGAAATCGGATCAGGGCTGGGCAAGGCTATTAAAAATTTTAAGGGCGGCGTGAAATCCATCGAAGAAGGGGCGGAGGAAAAACCCAAAGAA
>JAHJQK010000051.1 GCA_018819135.1 Pseudomonadota bacterium
AAAAATACTCTGCATTGACGATGACCAAAGCCTTATTCTCCTTTACCAGGAAGAACTTTCGGAAGAAGGTTATAAAGTGGTTGTTGCCAAAGACGGCAAAGAGGCCCTGGCCAAATTTGAAAAAGAGAAACCCCATTTAATCGTTATGGACATTCGCATGCCCATAATGAATGGCATCGAAGCCCTGACCGCCATGCTGGGGAAAAATCGCCAGGTTCCGGTCATCTTGAACACGGCCTATCATCAGTACCGGGAAAACTTCATGACCTGGGGGGCCGAGGCCTATTTGATCAAGTCTTCCGATCTCACCGAGCTTAAGAAAAAGATCCGGGAAATTCTGGACAAGCGCCAAAAGCCCAGGGGAGTTGATTAGCAAAAAGACTTAGTTTAAGGGGAACCCTGATAAGGCGCCTTGGGTTGATTGAACTGGATTGCGGCTAAACTGGATAACCATGGCAATCTGAAGGTACAATCCCAAGGTAGGAGAGCGCGCTCAACATTAATTCATTTACCCTTATTGCTCAATGGAAGAATGGTGAGGTGGTAAAGGGAAGAGGAATTATTTTGGCGAAAGGAGGAGAAAAAAAACGAAAAGGCTGTCAATCTTATTGATCGGGACCATCTTTGTCCTTTCCATGACCGGATTGCTTTTCGCTCAAGAGAAGGCCAAGCCGGAAAAACCTGCCGAAGCAGCCAAACCCCAGGCGGCTAAACAAGAAGAGGTGAAAAAGGAGGAGCCGGCCAAACCCATGAAGTACCGGATGGAAGGGATCATTACCGCCATTGACGCTGGGGGCAAAAAAATCACCATCAAACAGTCTAAGGTGAAAAGAGAAAGAACGGTCACTCTTGGAATCAGCAAGAAAATGGCCCAGAAACTATCCAATCTCAAGGTGGGCAATCTGGTCAACATCTGGGTTAGCGGTAAAACTATCACTTCTTTAACTAAGGTGGAATAAGAAGGTTGCTTGGGGAATTTTATTTTAGGTCTATGGCTAAAATTGCTGTTATTTTTGCCCAAAAATTTGAAGATTCCGAATATCTCCAGCCTGCAGAAGCCCTCAAAAGAGCAGGGCATGAGTTGGTCCATGTGGGAGGAGAAGAGGGAGGAAATGTAAAAGCGGAACCCCAGGGGAAGATTTTTCAGATTGACAAAGCGGTAAAAGAAGTATCGGTGCATGAATTTGATGCGTTGCTGATCCCGGGAGGATATTTCCCCGACCGATTAAGATTTGATGAAGATGAATTCCAATTTGTAAAAGCTTTTGTGGAAAGCGGGAAATTTGTACTGGGCACCGGGCGTAAATGATTTTCAAGGGCCAAGATTGGCAGGGGTTTAGAATGAATTTCTGGCTTTAGAATTCCAGGACGCCTGCTCGTCAAAGACCAGGCAAAAGCAGGGGAGGTTTCGAACTCTCAAGCCCACGCAAAGAATTGCCGCATTCTTTGACTTAGATGAACTCTGCGCCATCATTTTTTTATCCAGTGTCCTGAGTCATAAAAGATCGATTTTGCCAAGGGCTTTGCTTTTGTCCGAGGATACGGTTATAATTTTTGAAACGGGGATTAAAGCCATCGATGTTCTTTCTCCCCTGGAACGGGGCGGAAAGGCCGACCTCTTCGGTGGGGCCGGGGTGGGGAAAACGGTCCTGATTATGGAAATGATCCACAACATCGTGGGGCGCCACCAGGGTCTCAGTCTCTTCTGCGGCATCAGGGAGAAGTGCCGGGAAGGAGAAGAGCTTTACCGGGAGATCCAGGAAGCAGGGGTCCTGGAAAATACCGTCATGGTCTTCGGGCAGATGAACGAGCGCGCCGGGGCCGCCGCGGTCATGACCCACGGCACCGAGTTGTGTCGCCGGGATGATACGGAGCGCCCATATGAGGAAATGATTTCCAAGAAAATATGATTACCCGATAGGAGAGGAATCATGGTGGGAAAGATTGTCCAGCTGGAAGACTACGAAAAGCTTGTCGGGGCGGAGACCGTCGACCGGATCCGGGAAAAAGCCAAACGGCTTCAGGGGCTCCATGTGGTCAACATCAATTCCACCTACTATGGTGGCGGGGGGGCTGAGCTTCTATCTTCCGTAAGCCTTATGATGAATAGCGTAGGGATTAAGACCGGGTGGAGAATCATTCAAGGGCCTCCCGATTTTTTCAGCATCACCAAGAAGATGCACAACGCCCTCCAGGGGGAGGAGATCAACCTGAGTGACCGCAAGATGCAGATTTTTGAAGAGGTCATCCATGAAAATGCCATCCGCAATCACCTGGAGAGCCACAATATGGTCATCATCCACGACCCCCAGCCCCTCCCCATGATCAACCACTACAAGAAGAATGGCCCCTGGATCTGGCGCTGTCACATCGACCTGACCAGCCCCAACCGGGAGCTCTGGGATTACCTGGCGCCCACCATCGAAAAGTACGACGCCGTGATCCTGGGCCTGAAGGATTACGCCCAGAACATCAAGACCCCCCAGGTCTTCTTCATGCCGGCCATCGACCCCTTCAAGATCAAGAACCGGGACATGCGCGAGGAGGAGATCAAGGAGAGGCTCGACCACTACGAGATTCCCACCGACCTCCCCCTCGTCGTCCAGGTCTCCCGCTTCGACCGTTGGAAAGACCCGGAGGGGGTCATCGAGGCCTTCAAGCTGGCCCGCAAAGAGGTGGACGCCACCCTGGTGCTCCTGGGCAACGTGGCCACCGACGACCCCGAGGGGCCGGAAGTGTACGAATCCCTTCTGGAGCAGCGGGAAGAGCGGATCGTCATCCTCAGTCATCAGGATTCCGCCCTCGTCAATGCCCTCCAGCGCTCGGCCGCAGTGGTGTTGCAAAAGTCCATCCGCGAAGGCTTCGGGTTGACCGTAGCCGAGGCCATGTGGAAGGGAACGCCGGTCATCGGCGGCAACGTGGGCGGGATTCGCTACCAGATCGAGGACGGGGTGAATGGATTCCTCGTATCCTCGGCCGAAGAGGCGGCCCAGCGAATGGTGCAGTTGATTAAGGATAAATCCTTGAGGGACAGGATGGGCCAGAGGGCCAAGGCGACGGTAGGCAAACGGTTCTTGTTGACCCGCTACCTGGAGCAATACCTGGATCTTTTCAACTCTTTTGAGACCATCTATCGCTTCACCGGTCTGCCCAAGGAAGATCGATGAGGGGAAGGAACAGAATCCATATCGGCACTTCCGGCTGGCACTACGAGCACTGGCGGGGCCGATTCTATCCCCAAGGGATGAACCCGGAGGAGTTTCTTCGCTACTACGTCGGCCGCTTTCATACCGTGGAAATCAACAACTCCTTCTACCAGCTTCCGAAGGCGGAAACCTTGGGGATGTGGAGGGAGGCGGTTCCTTCCGGGTTCATCTTCTCGGTCAAGGGCAGCCGTTACATCACCCACATGAAAAAGTTGAAAGACCCGAAGGCCTCGGTATCCAAATTCCTCGGGGGGGTGGAGGTGCTGCGAGAAAAGTTAGGGCCGGTCTTGTTTCAACTTCCCCCCAGGTGGAAATTCAACCCGGGCTGGCTGAGGTCTTCCAGGATCGAGCCATCAGCCTTCCGCCACTCAATGAACGGCTGGCTCAAAGACTGATCGAATCGATTAAAGGATATGAACCACTCCCCGGTCTAAAGCCCGGGGTTTCAGGCCTCTGGCACACCTGGCATGACCTTCGACCATGCCAGACTATGCCGGGAAAAGCCTCCGCTTCGCTTCGAAAGGATGCCATTCATCCCCAGGCTTAAAAGCCTGGGGTTTTCTGGCATGGATTATAAAAGGGGAAAGAATATGAAGTTTGAATTAGAAGAACTTAAAAAGTATTTGGAAAATCGATTCCAGAAAGAAGTGGAAATAGAGGAAGTGAAGCAACTGGCAGGAAAGGCCACCAGTGCCGAAGCGCTTAAACAATTTGGTTATGGACGTCCCTTTCTTGTTTCCTGCAGAGTCGATGACCGGAAAGAACAGCTCGTTTTCCATCGGATACGGCCCAATGCTTTTGGTCGAGAGCGAGTGGATGACCGGGTGGCAGCCGTATGGCTTGATTTTAAGACTTTCAACCAGTTGCCTCGCCACGTACCTGCCGTGGATATGGTCCTTCGTTCCAAACAGGGGAAGATGGAATCGATCCATGGAGCCGAAGAGGTTTTATTAGTCACAGCTTATCGCTCGGGTCGACCCTATGCTGACGATTTGATGCGCATCCGGGATGAAGGAAAAATACAACCTCTGGACATCAAGCGGGCAGAGAAACTGGCATCCTATTTAGCAGAAATCCACCAGGTTAAACATGACGAGCCTACACTTTGGAGACGCAGACTGAGGGACCTGGTCGGTCACGGAGAAGGGATCATGGGACTGACGGATAGTTATCCCCCAAATCTATCCTACATCACCGATCGCGAGTTACGCTCCATCGAGGAAATCGCTAATCGTTGGCGCTGGCGTCTCAAACCATTTGCTAATCGTTTGCACCAAATCCATGGCGATTTCCATCCCTTCAATATCATCTTTGAGGAGGAAGATAAATTCTGGGTCCTTGATCGTAGTCGGGGCGAATGGGGGGATCCGGCTGATGATGTGAGCTGCATGACAATTAACTATCTCTTTTTTTCGCTTCAGCGATTCGGTCAGCTCGATGGTCCATTTCGGGAGTTGCATGAAGCTTTTTGGGCAAACTACGTGACCCTGCGGTTGGATGAACAATTGCAGTCAGTGATTCAGCCGTGGTTTGCCTGGCGAGCCTTGGTGCTCGCCAGTCCAGTATGGTATCCCGATATCTCGGAGGATGTGAGATCGAAGCTGCTGAAGTTTGCTCGTAAGGTCTTATCCACTAAAAGGTACAACTACCGCAAAGTGAATCAATATATAGGGAGATCCTGATGTTGAAGAAAGTTCCAGGCTTTGCCGTCTGGCTGACAGGGTTGCCATCATCCGGCAAAACAACCGTGGCCAATGCTCTCAGTCTGTTGCTTTCCGAGCGAGGGATTTCAGTCCAGATTCTTGATTCGGATGATTTACGTAGAAGGTTAACACCTCATCCAACGTATTCGCATGAGGAGAGGGACTGGTTTTACGACATGGTTGTCTTCTTAGCAGAGTTGCTTACGGAAAACGGGGTCAATGTCCTGATCTCGGCCACCGCTCCACGTCGAGCTTATCGGGATGAAGCTCGAACGCGGATAAAACGATTTGCGGAAGTTTATGTAACCTGTCCAGAAGAGGTATGCCGGAAAAGAGACTCGAAAGGACTGTGGGAACAGGCGGATAGAGGAGAAATCACCGCACTGCCAGGTGCTGGAGTTCCTTATGAGCCACCGGATGCTCCCGAGGTAAAGGTGGACACAGCACACTTATCGATTGAAGATGCTGTCCATCAGATCCTCAATGATTTAGAAAAGCAGGGTCTATTTAACATTAGCGATTTAGCATAAGCAAGATTTAACAAAAGAGGTAAACAAATGTTGCGCAGGATCAATGAACTGAAGGGCTATGTGATTTCAGCGGAGGATGGTGAAATCGGACGATGCAAGGATTTTCTCTTTGACGACCGCCACTGGGCAATTCGTTATATGGTTGCGGACACTGGCAAATGGCTGCCAGGACGGAAAGTGCTTGTATCCCCCATTGCCCTGGGAAAACCGGATTGGGAGGCTCGCCGTTTTCCCGTCCAATTAACCCGCCAAGAAATCAAAGAGAGTCCACCCCTTGGTGAAGACGCACCGGTATCAAGGCAGTATGAAAGCAGTTGGTTCGACTATTATGGCTGGCCTTACTACTGGTTTGGAGGTGGAATATGGGGAGCGGCACCGTACCCCACAGCCCTTTTCCTCAAGAGGTTGGAGAAGGTCGTGGAAAAGGGTCTGGAACCCGAGGAGAGCCATTTGCGCTCTGTGAAAGAGGTAACGGGCTATCAGATTTTAAGCAAAGATGGGAAGGTGGGGCACGCAGAGGATTTCCTTTTAGAAGAAGAGGCATGGGTATTGAGATATATCGTGATCAATATTCATAACGGATTACCCCATCGAAAAGTTCTTGTGGCTCCTACATGGGTGACCTGGGTGGACTGGATTAGCATGCAGATAAGGATTGAGCTCACGACTGAGGCATTTAGAAATATTTTGGAGTATGACCCCTCGGTTCCGATCGATCGGGAATATGAAGCCCGGCTTCATGAAAAACATGGTCGTCCCAAGTACTGGGAATAAAAATCTGTAATCTCCCCCTTTGGCAAAGGGGGGACAGTGCGGAGGAGAGGAATATGAAAAGAAGGGACTGGTTCCAGAGATTTTGGACATTTCTGTTTGTGATGATCTTCATGTTGATGACAGGAGGATGTGAGGCTGCTGAAAAACCGTCACAGCCTACGAGTCCTCCGCACATCACTGCAAAGGATTTGAGCAATGCTTTCGTCGAGGTTGCAAAGAAGGTTAGCCCTTCGGTGGTCTCTATCCGTTCTGAACGGACCGTAACAGCGCAGCGCTACCCCTTCGGAGAGGATTTTTTCAAGGGCACACCTTTTGAACATTTTTTTGAGGAGTTTTTCAAACGCCAGGAACCTCCAATGAGAAGGAAGCAAATGGGCGAGGGGTCAGGGGTGATCGTCGATCCGAAAGGGTACCTCTTAACGAATAACCATGTGGTGGCGCGCGGATAAGCTGACGATTCGCCTTTACGATGGAAGGGAACTCAAAGGGACAGTCAGGGGAACGGATCCGAAGACGGACCTCGCTGTCGTGCATGTGGAAGCAAAAGATCTGCCGGTAGCCAAACTTGGAGACTCCGATAAGATTCAGGTTGGAGAGTGGGCGATCGCCATCGGTTCGCCTTTCGGTTTGGAGAAGACCGTCACGGTTGGAGTGATCAGTGCCAAGGGGAGTGCGGGTTTTGGCACAGGGACTTATGAAGATTTCATCCAGACGGACGCCTCCATCAACCCAGGGAATAGTGGCGGCCCTTTGGTGAATATAGATGGGGAAGTGATCGGGATCAATGCCATGATTATCTGGCCCGGCCAGGGAATTGGTTTTGCCATTCCCATCAATCTCGCCAAGAAAATCATGACGGAATTGATCGAGACCGGAAAAGTCACTAGGCCCTGGGTGGGAATCAGTGTGCAAGATCTCACCCCAGAACTTAAAAAGTCCTTCAACCTAAAGGGGGAGGAAGTAGGTGCTCTCATTAGTCAGGTCTACGAAGGGAGTCCTGCAGAAAAGGCGGGGCTTGATACAGGAGACATCATTATCGAGATTGATGGTGTGAAAGTCGAAAGCAGTCAAGATGTGGTTCGTGAGGTGTTGAAAAAGAATGTGGGTCAGAAGATTCAGATAGTGGTTCTTCGAGATGGAAGGAGAGTCGAAATTCCTGTGATCACCATACAGATGCCTGCGGAACCAAAAAAACGCGTATCTGTCCGTCCGGAAATGAAGGAGTGGTTTGGTCTCAGGGTGACCTCCGTCACTCCTGAAATCGCAAAGCAGCTGGGTCTCGCGAAGGCGCAGGGAGTGGTGATCGAAGGAGTGGAGCCCGGATCGGCAGCACAGATGGCGGGCCTGCGCAGGGGAGACGTGATTCTGGAGGTTAATCGCCAAAAGATCAAAGATGAGAGCGATTATCTCAAAGTCTTGGAGAAAGCCAATCCAAAAGAAGGCGTATTGTTTCTGATAAATCGGAGATGTTCTACGTTCTATGTGGTCCTGAAAGCTGAGGAATAAATAAGGTGATGACCTGTAAGTGTGAGAGAAGAAATAATCAAGAGGGGGATATAAATGTATTTTGGCTGGAAGCATTCAGTCGCTGAAAATCTATAGAAAATGAAAGGAGGAGTAAAATGCTACCCTACAAAAAAATTCTCTATCCTACGGATTTCAGTGAGCCATCCTATGAAGCTTTAAAGGTGGCGAACGAATTGGCTTTGCACTTTTCATCTGAGCTCCTTGTCCTTCACGTTGTTGCACCGGTTCCGCTTGTTGCAGCGGCGCCTGCTGTTCCTCCAACCTTCGATGTCGTGAGGTATCAGCAGGACATAGAGATGTCTTCCGGGAAAATACTTGAAGACTTGGTCAAAAAAAGGGTCCCGGAAAAAATTTGGGCCCGCACTATGGTCGTCCTTGGAGATCCCGCTGATCAGATTGTGAAAATCGCGGATGAAGAGAAAGTAGATCTCGTCGTGATTGCCACGTATGGACAGACGGGGTGGAGACGATTCGTCTTTGGTTCCGTTACGGAGAAGGTAGTTCGGCTTGCATCACAACCCGTGCTCACAATTCGGGCGCCACAAACGGAAGAGTAAACCCCGTTAGAAAGGGCAGGGCTTTGACCCCGCCCTCAATAAAGAGGTCAAGATCAAGGTTGAATAAAGTTAAAGATATTTCCCCTTCCCAATTGTTTTGAAGAGTATTGAGTCCATATTGAATGAGGTCATAGCAGATGAACGAGATCAGACAGAACAAGGCGACCAAACAGTGGGTCATCTATGCCACAGCCAGGGGAAAGCGGCCCCATGACTTTCGGCGTCAAAAGGACGAAAGTGAGCCGTTGTCTGTATTCGATCAGGGCTGTCCATTCTGCCCGGGAAACGAAGGGATGCTTCCATCGATACTCATAGAAGTGCCTGGTAAGAAACCAAATCTCTGGCAGGCCCGGGTGGTTCCCAATAAGTTTCCTGCATTAACTCCTGAGGGAGATACGAGCAGATTCACAAAAGGTATTTACGTGGGCATGCAGGGATATGGCAAGCATGAGGTCATTATTGAAACCCCCTTTCATAATCAACAGATCGCTCAGATGTCTCCAGAAGAAGTGGAGATTATTATTGAAACATATCACAGGCGTTATGTTGATCTCATGAAAGAACACAAGAACATGATGATCATCATCTTCCGCAATCACGGATTGCAGGCAGGAACCTCTCTTGTTCATCCTCATTCCCAGATCATCGTGACCGGCATGGTGCCGAACCATATTCGATGGAGGGAAGAGGAATCTCAGCGATACTTTGACGAATGGGGGAGGTGCGTGTACTGCGATATCCTGGATTTTGAAATTCGAGATCGGAAGCGTGTTGTTTTGGAGGACTCCTCCTTTTTGGTCTTTGTGCCTTATGCAGCAGAGGGTCCTTTTGAAATCTGGATTATGCCCAAAAACCACCAGGCCAGTTTCGGACAAATCTCTGATGAATCGAAATCGGATCTGGCATTCGGCCTCCGGGAAATTCTGGCCAGACTTCACAAGAAACTGAACAATCCTGACTATAATTACGTCATTAATACATCCCCACAATATAAGGCGGACGAACCCCAGTTGCACTGGTACCTTCAGATCCGGCCACGGTTAACAACTCAAGCTGGTTTTGAAATTGGTTCGGGTATCAGCATTAACCCTTCCCTTCCTGAAACGGACGCTGATTTTTTGAACAAGGAGGAATAGGAGATGAACTTACTGTCCAAAGAGGAACTTAAAACGCTCATTGAGAAACCTGAGGGATGGTGCGTTTCCATCTATATACCGACCCACCGGGCATTTCCGGAAACGAAGCAGGATCCGATTCGATTCAAGAATCTGCTACGAGAGGCGGAGGAGCGCTTGAAAGCCGCGGGGCTTCGCTCCCCGGACGCGAAGAAATTGTTGAAGCCGGCCAAACCCCTGATCAAAGATGGTCTTTTCTGGCAGTATCAGGCTGATGGATTGGCTACGTTCATCTCTTCGGATTTATTTTATCATTATCGTCTGCCCCTCAAGTTCGATGAATTATTGGTAGTCACTGACCGGTTTCACATCAAGCCTCTACTTCCTCTCTTCAGCCATGAAGGACGGTTTTACATTTTAGCTCTCAGTCAGAACGAAGTGAGGTTCTTTCAGTGCACCCGGTACAGTGTGAAGGAGGTGGAACCGGAAAATGTTCCCCGGAGCCTGAGTGAGGCCCTGAAGTATGACGACCCGGAGAGACAGCTACAGTTCCATACCCGTGCACCGGCGGCCGGAGGCGAGCGGGCAGCAATGTTTCATGGCCATGGCGTGGGAAAGGACGATACGAAGGACAATATTCTGAGATTTTTTCACCTGCTGGACCAGGGGCTCTATGCCCTGATCGGCAAGGAGAACGCGCCTCTCGTCCTGGCAGGCGTCGATTACCTCTTTCCAATTTACAGAGAAGCAAACAGGTATCCCCATCTGATGGAGCAGGGAATTGTTGGAAACCCTGAAGGTTTGAAGGGAGAAGAACTGCACGAGCAGGCATGGAGGATTGCGGAGCCCTATTTTCTCAAGGCACAGGAAGAAGCCATTACCCAATATAAGCAGTTAGCTGGGAGCGACCGAGCTTCAAACAACCTTAAGGCAATTGTTGAGGGAGCCTATGATGGGCGAATCGAAATCTTAATTGTGGCGGTGGGCATCCAGCAATGGGGTTTCTTTGATTTAAAGACACGGATGGTCCATCTTCACCAGGAGCCAGAACTCGGAGATGAAGATCTGCTTGATTTCGCAGCGGTTCAAACATACTTAAATGGGGGAACGGTCTATGCATTGAAGCCGGAGGAGATGCCGGATGAGGCGCCCGTGGCTGCAGTATTTCGTTATTGATCAGAAATTTAAATAAGATGGAGATGGCAGATGAAGATCGGTATTGTGGGTGGCGGATTCGTTGGATCAACAACAGCCTATGCAATGGTGATGAGGGGGATCGGCGGAGAAATTTTGCACGATCACCGGGCCATACTTACGGTATGTACGCCTATGAATGATGTAGCTGATGTCTCCAAGGTCACTGTTTCCCTTCCCCATCTTGTGGGTGGGCAGGGTATCCTTGCGACTTTTCCTCTTCCTCTCAACGAGGGAGAGCAATCGGCATTACAAAAAAGCGCCCGAACAATACGGGAAGTGATCGACGAACTGGAAAGGCCTTCGAAAGGAAGGAAATAGACAGCCCATGGAAAAGAGAAAAAGATCGGAGTTGCACACCCGAGTGGATGTTGGAAAGTTCAATAGGGCTTACCGACTCCTTTCGAAAAGTTTTGCATCTCCTTTCAGGGAGACCTATCTTCGTGGCAAGACCGAGTTCAGGGACTTTCTTTACGAGAAAATGGGCTGTTCGCTTCTGGAGGCGGAGATCTTGGTGGATGCCCTGGAAAAGAATGGAAAGATCGAATTTAGAAGATTTCGCAAAGGCATGCGTTACGGGGAGTGGAAAATCCATTAACTCCAAATTGGGATGACGGAGGTGTTTTTATGATGATTGAAAAAATTGAAGGATGGTTGGGAAAAGATCGATCCCTGTTAGAGTATAAGTGTAAGGGAATCCCAAAAGAGCGGCTCCATTTACCAGGTCCAGACTTTATCGAGCGGGTTCTGATACCGTCGGATCGACCCGTGGCCGTTCTCCGAAATTTGAGATGGATGTTTAAGACTGGAAGATTGGCGGATACAGGATATTTATCCATTCTTCCGGTAGATCAGGGAATTGAACATTCGGCAGGGGCCTCCTTTGCTCCAAATCCCATCTATTTTGATCCGGAGAAGATCATCGAACTCGCCATCGAGGGAGGATGTAATGCGGTCGCCTCCACCGTTGGAGTGCTTGGTGCCGTGGCCCGAAAATATGCCCATCGGATACCCTTCATCGTCAAAGTGAACCACAATGAACTCCTCTCTTATCCTAACACCTATGATTAGGTGTTGTTTGCCAGCGTAGAGAAAGCCTTCGAGATGGGTGCCGTGGGAATTGGAGCGACGATCTACTTCGGTTCGCAGGAGTCGAGAAGGCAGATTGTCGAGATTTCGAATATTTTCGAACGGGCTCACGAATTGGGAATGTTCACCGTGCTGTGGTGTTATTTGCGCAACGCGGAGTTCAAGGCCGATAAGGATTACGAAGTGGCTGCGGACCTTACGGGGCAGGCCAATCACCTGGGGGTGACCATTCAAGCCGATATTGTCAAGCAGAAGCAGCCGGAACATAACGGAGGATTTATAGCTTTAAAGTTCGGGAAGATGGATGAAAAAATGTATACCCAGTTGGCTCCCGACCATCCCATCGAGTGGACCCGATATCAGGTCGCCAATTGTTACATGGGTCGGACAGGATTGATCAATTCCGGTGGAGCATCTGGGGAAGACGATCTGAGCCAAGCCGTGCGTACAGCAGTGATCAACAAACGGGCAGGAGGCATGGGACTAATTACAGGACGAAAGGCATTTCAAAAAGCGATGAAAGACGGTGTGGCCCTGCTCCATGCGGTCCAAGATGTCTATCTCTGTAAGGAGGTGAATGTAGCTTAGGAAGGAGCCCCTTCCCCTTTGATGCCTGCCTGCCGATAGGCAGGGAGGAGGGCCAGGGGTACAAGAAAGGAGGTTCATCATGGTAAACGTTGCAATTAATGGATTGGGGAGAATTGGAAGGGCTACTTTTAAGATCATCTTAGACACACCGGACTGGAGTTAAAGGCCATTAACGATCTCATTCCTTCCGATCACCTTGCCTATTTGTTAAAGTATGACACGGTTTATGGAAGATATGAGAAGAAAGTGGAAAGTGATCAAGATGCCTTGGTAGTAGACGGGAAAAAGTACAGGGTACTGAATGAGAAGGACCCCTCCTCTCTTCCCTGGGGTGATTTAGGAATCGATGTGGTGTTCGAATGCACGGGCATCTTTAATAAAAAGGGAGATCTGGAAAAGCATATCAAGGCCGGTGCGAAGCATGTGATCCTCTCCGCTCCGGCAAAGGATGATGAAGTGATCACGGTTGTCCATGGCGTGAATCAACCCAAGGAGACAGTTCAGATTCTGTCCTGCGCCAGTTGCACGACCAATTGTATTACGCCTGTGGTCGAGATTATGGAAAGAAGGATAGGCATCAAGAAAGCGACCATGACCACCATCCATGCCTATACATCAACTCAGGCCATCGTGGACGGCCCAAATAAAAAATGGAGAAGAGGAAGAGCGGGTGCCATGAATTTTGTGCCCACTTCCACAGGAGCAGCTATTGCCACAACGAAGGCCCTTCCTCAATACCAGGGAAAGTTTGACGGCGTAGCCGTGCGCGGACCGGTCCCGGTCGGTTCGATTGCGAATATTGTCTTCGTGACTTCGAAAAAGACTACAGTCGAAGAGGTGAATAAAATATTCAAAGAAGAATCCGAGAGCCCCCGATACAGAGGGATTTTAGGAGTTTCGAGAGATCCAATCGTCTCATCGGATATTATCAAAGATCCTCGGGCCTCTATTATTGACTTAGAAATGACCCAGGTGGTGGATGGAGACCTCGTGAAGGTAATGAGCTGGTACGACAACGAATGGGGCTATACGAATCAGATGATCAGGGAGGCCTTACGGATTGTTAAAGAATCGAAGAAAGAATGAATTATATCTGAGAATCATCTAAGAAAGGAGAATCGAGATTTAAAATTCAATGGAAGGAGGAAAAAGAAATGTTACCTTTCAAAAAAATTCTTTGTCCAACAGATTTCAGTGAGCCGTCCTCGGAGGCCTTGAAGGTGGCGAGCGAGATGGCCGCTCACTTCGGATCGGAACTGCTGCTTCTCCACGTGGTCACCCCTGTGGTCGTATCCCCTGACGTCATAGTCGTCCCGCCGGTCACCGTTCCGGTCAGTGAACAGGAACTGGAGGAACCGGCGAAAAAGTCCCTGGAAGAGATGGTCCAGAGATACGAATCACAGGGGCTGAGGGCCCGTTTCCTCCTTCTCCGCGGAAATGCCGCAGACGAAATCCTTCGGGCGGCGGAGGAAGAGAAGGTGGATCAAATCGTGATCGCCACCCGCGGCCGGACGGGACTGGATCGATTCATCTTCGGCTCCGTCGCCGAGAAAGTCGTACGCTTTGCCAAATGTCCCGTCCTCACCATCCCGGGTCGAGTCTCTGGCGAGGCAGCAGAAGAGACCGCTCCCGGGGGAGGAAAAGCGCCGGAAGAAAAATCCGCAGGGGAAAAGACCTATCAGGAAAAAGTAGAAGCTCAACTGAAAGAATGGGGGGCCAAAATTGACGAAATGAGGGCCCAGGCTGAAAAAGTAAAGGCCAAAATAATAAGGAGATATGAGGACCAGGTTGGAGAACTGCGAGCCAAAGAGGAGGCCGTCCGGCAGAAGATGCTGGAGATCAGAAACGTGGGCGAAGGAGCCTGGGAGGATTCTAAAAGCGATATGGAGAAAAGCTTGGATTCGCTGAGGAATGACCTCGAACGAGCGCTTTCAAAATTAGAGGAGACCATTTCAGAAACGGCCCAAAAGCTATCAACGAAGAAAGCAGGGTATGTACAGAGGATCGAGGCTCAGCTCAAGGACTGGGGAGGCAAGATCGATTCCCTGAAAACCAGGGCGGAGACCCCGACGACCGAAGTCAAAACGAAGTACCTTCAACAGGTCGAAGAGTTGAGGAGGAAACAGGAGACGGCCAGGGAGAAGCTCCAGGAAATCAAGGGATCCGGCGGCAAGGCATGGGAAGACATGAAAGGGGGCGTGGACCAGGCATTGGCTGACCTGAAAAAAGGCCTAACCCAGGCCATCTCCCGGTTTAAAGAAAAATAGGGGGCACCATGTCAGGAATGAATGAATCCATTCGCTGGTTCGGGGCGCTGAACTCAAAGGACGTGCCTCTGGTGGGAGGGAAGAATGCCTCCCTGGGGGAGATGATTCAATCCCTGAAAGAAGAGAACATCCGGGTCCCCGACGGTTTTGCAACCACGGCCGAGGCCTACTGGAGATTCTTGGAGAAAAACGATCTCAAGGGTCAGATCCAGGGATATTTGCAGGAGTGGGAAAGCGGGGGAAAAACCCTGGAAAAGGCCGGGAAAGCCATCCGTAACCTTTTCCTCCGGGGCCAATTTCCCGAGGAAATCGCCGAGGAAATCCGCCAGGCCTACCGGCAGCTCAGCCAGAAGTACGAGGTCGACGAGGTGGACGTAGCCGTGCGCAGCAGCGCCACCGCCGAAGATCTTCCGGAGGCCAGCTTTGCCGGCCAGCAGGAAACCTTCCTGAACGTCAGTGGCGAGGAGGACCTGCTGGATGCCTGCAGGAAATGTTACTCTTCCCTCTTCACCGACCGGGCCATCGCCTACCGAAAAGAACAGGGGTTCGATCACCTGAAGGTGGCCCTCTCCGTGGGAGTTCAGAAGATGGTCCGGTCGGACAAGGGGAGCGCCGGGGTGATGTTCACCATCGATACCGATACGGGATTTCGGGATGTGGTGGTCATCAATGCTGCCTGGGGGTTGGGAGAAAATGTCGTCCAGGGAACCGTGAACCCGGATGAATACACGGTCTTCAAGCCTCTTCTGGGTAAAGATCATCTCCGGCCGATCATCGACAAGACCCTGGGCGATAAAGGGAAGAAAATGGTTTACTCCAGAGGAGGAAGCCAAACCACCAAGAACATCGATACGCCCAAGAAGGAGCGGCAGGCCTCCGTGCTAGAAGATGAAGCCATCCTGAAGCTGTCCCGCTGGGCTTGCGCCATCGAAAAACACTACGGAAAGCCCATGGACATCGAGTGGGCCAGGGACGGGGAAACTCAAGATTTGTACATCGTGCAGGCCCGCCCGGAAACCGTTCAGTCGCAGAAACAGCCGGGTTCGATGAAGCATTACACCTTGAAGGAGAGGGGACGGCGTCTTCTTTCCGGCCTGAGCATCGGGCAGGCCATCGCCGCAGGGAAAGCCTGCCTGATCAAGAGCGCCGAGGAAATTCACCGGTTCGAAAAGGGCTCGATCCTGGTCACCGAGATGACCGATCCCGATTGGGTGCCCATCATGAAGCAGGCCGCCGGGATTGTGACCGATTCCGGCGGGCGGACCAGCCATGCAGCCATCGTCAGCCGGGAGCTGGGAGTCCCGGCGGTGGTGGGGACCGGAGAGGCGACGGAAACCCTGAAAGACGGCCAGGAGATCACCCTCTCCTGCGCCGAAGGCGATGAGGGATACATCTATGAGGGAATCCTGGAATACGGGGAAGAAGAGATCGACCTGTCCAGGATCCCCCGGACCCAGACCCAAATCATGATGAACATCGCCAGCCCGGCTGCGGCCTTGCGCTGGTGGCGGCTGCCGTGCGAAGGAATCGGCCTGGCCCGGATGGAATACATCATCAACAACCTCATCCAGATCCATCCCATGGCCCTGGTGAAGTTTGATGAGTTGGAGGACCGTGGGGCCAAGAAGCGGATCGAGGAACTGACCCGGGGGTATGAGGAAAAAACCCGGTATTTCGTCGACCGCCTCTCCCGGGGGATCGCCAAGATCGCCGCCTCCCAGCATCCCCACCCGGTGATCGTCCGGATGAGCGACTTCAAGACCAACGAGTATGCCAACCTGATCGGGGGCAGGCAGTTTGAGCCCGAGGAAGAAAACCCCATGCTCGGCTTCCGGGGAGCCAGCCGGTACTACAGCGACCGCTACCGAGAGGGTTTTGCCCTGGAGTGCCGGGCGATCAAAAGGGTACGGGAGGAGATGGGCTTCACCAACGTGGTCATCATGATCCCCTTCTGCCGGACCCTGGAGGAGGCCGACCGGGTTCTGCAGGTTCTTGCCCGAAATGGACTCCCAAGGGGAGAGAAGAGGCTCCAGGTCTATGTCATGTGCGAGATCCCCTCCAACGTGGTCCTGGCGGAGGAGTTTGCCGAACGCTTCGACGGGTTTTCCATCGGCAGCAACGACCTCACTCAGCTGGTTCTCGGAGTGGACCGGGACTCTGCAGAGCTCCCCCACCTTTTCGATGAGCGGAATAAAGCGGTCAAAAAGATGATGAAGGAGTTGATCAAAACTGCCCATCAGGCCGGGTCCAAGGTCGGAATCTGCGGCCAGGGCCCTAGCGACTATCCGGAACTGGCCGCTTTCCTGGTGGAAGCGGGAATCGATTCCATCTCCCTGAACCCGGACAGCGTCATTGAAGTGAAAAAGCGGGTGGCCCAGATCGAAAGGGCCAGCCCGAGCCTCGTTACCCGGACCTTAAAGAGAATTTTTCCTGGTCTGAGATCTGGTTCCTCCAGGTAAGAAAACGCCAAGGCCCGGAATCCTCCATCGATGGGATCCCAGGGACCGGGCTTCCCTCGGCCCTCGAATTGGGGTTGAGCAGGAAACCGCCGTGATTGATGTGAAAGCCGATCTTTCCTTGGTCATTTTATGCGTAGGGGTCGTTATTGTGCTGGCGATGCTCGCCAAGTCCTGGCTGGCCCGGATCGGCGTACCCTCCCTCGTCGCCTATATCCTGTTGGGCCTTTTGCTTTGTCATCTTGACCTCCGGCTGGGAATTCTTTCTGCTGAGGGACAGCAGATTTTTGACTTCTTGGCCCAGGTGGGGATTATTACCCTGCTCTTTCGGATCGGCCTGGAAAGCAAGATCGGCGGTCTCCTGTCCCAGCTGCGCCGGGCCAGCCTCATCTGGTCCGTAGATGTTCTTTTCAGCGGGGCAGTCGGATACGGAGTCGCCCGCTGGGTCCTGGGATATCCGCCCATCGCTTGCCTGTTTATCGCCGTTGCCCTGACCGCGACCAGCGTCGGTGTTTCGGTTATCGTGTGGAAGGAAAGGAACGCCCTGCAATCGAGGCCGGGCGAACTCCTGATCGATGTAGCCGAATTGGACGACATCTCGGCCATCATTCTCATGGCGCTGCTATTCGCCGTCGTCCCCGTTCTCAATGAAGGTTCCTTCGATTCCGTGCTATGGATATTACTGATGGCCGGAGGCTGGCTCTTCATCAAACTCTTGGCTTTCGGGACAGGGTGTGCTTTGCTGGCCATTTACGGGGAACGGCACCTGACCCATTTTTTCCGCAAAATCGAGTCTCCCCCGGATCCCATGCTCACGGTGGCGGGCCTGGGTTTCATCATCGCAGCCCTGGCCGGGTGGTTGGGATTTTCCGTAGCCATTGGGGCTTTTTTCGCCGGCCTGGTGTTCAGCCGCGATCCCAAGGCGCTGCAGATCGACAGGTCATTCGGCGCCCTATACGATCTTTTTACCCCCTTCTTTTTTATCGGCATCGGATTAAATATCAACCCCTCCGTCCTGGGTGAGGCCCTCGGGCCGGGAGCTATTCTCGTCTTGGTCGCCTTCTTGGGAAAATTGATCGGCAATGGAATCCCCGTCCTACTTACCGTAGGTAAAACGGAATCTCTCCTGCTGGGATTCAGCATGGTCCCCCGGGCGGAAATCGCCATGATCATCATGCAGCGCGGGCTCCTGCTGGGAAGCTGGGCCGTCCCGGAACGGGCGTTTGCGGCCATGGTGATGGTCTCGGGGGTGACTTGTATTGCCGCACCCTGGGTCGTCCGCACCCTGCTCCCCCGAAAACGCAAGGGATGAAAGGATCCATCTATGAAATACATTTCTCGGATCCATATCGGCACATCGGGCTGGCACTACAATCACTGGCGGGGGCCTTTTTATCCCCCCGATGCGAAAGCGGAGGATTTTTTGCCTTATTACCTCAAACACTTCCGCACCGTGGAAATTAACAACACTTTTTATCAGCTTCCCCAGAAAGGGACGCTGGAAATGTGGCGGCATACGGTTCCCGCAGGATTCATATTTTCGGTAAAGGGCAGCCGGTATATCACCCATATGAAAAAACTGAAGGACCCGGAAAAGTCCGTGGAAAAATTTCCGGAACGGGTGGAGGCCCTGGGAGAAAAATTGGGGCCCATTCTTTTCCATCTGCCTCCCCGATGGAAATTGAACCCGGAGCGCTTGAGAGCCTTCTTGGAAGCATTGCCCGGAAAATATCGCTATGCCCTCGAGTTCCGCGATCCCAGTTGGTTCAGCGACAAAACCTACCGGATCCTCCAGAAGCAGGGGGCGGCCTTTTGCATTTATGAACTGTCGGGATTCCTCTCGCCCAAGGAGGTCACGGCGGATTTCGTGTACGTGCGGCTCCACGGGCCCAAGGGGCCTTACCAGGGGCAATACGGCATTCAAGTCCTCGCCGGGTGGGCCGGGGCCTTTTCCGCCTGGGTAAAAGAGAAAAAAGAAATTTTTTGTTACTTTGACAACGACGAAGCCGGTTACGCCGCTCAGGATGCTTTGAAATTGCAGGAAATGACCGCAGAGCTGGCTGGAGGCGGGTGAAGTAAGGGGAGGACTGGGCGGGATTTCCTCGAATTGGCGACTTTCATTCTTACCAATATGTTGGGATTAGTGGCGCGATAAGCGCCCAACGGACCACGAATTTAATCGGTTCCGAGCAAGGAGAAGGAAGTGAAGAGAGTCGGGATTTTAACCAGTGGCGGGGATGCCCCGGGCATGAATGCATGCATCCGGGCCGCCGTGCGAACTTCCCTGGCCAATGACGTCGAGATACTCGGCATCAGGCGAGGATATGCGGGGCTCATCCAGGGGGAAACGATGCCCATGGAACGGAAGACGGTGGCCAACATCATCCAACAGGGAGGAACGATACTCGGTACGGCCCGCTCAGAGGAATTCAAGACCCCTGAGGGAAGAACCCTGGCCATAAGGAACCTCCAAAAAGAGGGCCTCGAAGGCCTCATTCTCATCGGGGGGGATGGAACCTTTCGGGGTGGCACCCTGCTGTCGCAGGAATGCGGCGTGCAGGTCGTGGGTATTCCCGGGACCATCGACAACGACGTCTACGGCACGGATTACACCATAGGGTTTGACACCGCCGTGAATTGCGCCCTCAAGGCCATCGACCGCATCCGGGATACCGCCCTCTCCCACGACCGGCTGTTCTTTGTCGAAGTGATGGGGCGCCACACCGGCTTCATCGCCCTGGAGAGCGGCATTTCCGGCGGGGCCGAGGAATTGATCATTCCCGAGGCGCCCGTAACCGTTGCCAGCCTTTGTTCCCGCTTGGAGCGAAACTTTGAAAGGGGCAAAAAGAGCGCCATCGTGGTGGTTGCCGAGTCGGAACAGCCGGGCGACAGCTTTCGAATCGCCCGGGAAGTAAAGGAAAAAACAGGTATAGAATCCAGAGTGTGCGTTCTGGGGCATATCCAACGGGGCGGTTCACCGACGGCCCGGGACCGGGTTCTTGCCACCAAGTTGGGGATGGCTGCCGTTCAGGCTCTGCTGAGGGGTAAGGGGGGCTGTATGATCGGCGAGGTAAACTGGCAGATCGCTCATACCCCTCTCCGGGATACGTGGGAGAAGGGAAAGCAACCCCTGAGCATCCTGATGGAAATGATCAAAATCCTGTCTGATTGAAGAGAAAAAAAGTTGGGAAGGGACCAGAAAAGAGAAGAAGACTCGTCACCTCCTTTTGGTGGGGGGGAGAGATTTCCACTCTAGCAACCAGGAGACAAAAGATGAAAGAGAAGCCCGAGCCTTTGATCCTGGGCATTGACCTGGGCGGGACCAAAATCCTGACCGCCGTCGTTGACCCGGCGGGAAACATGCTCTCTCGTGACCACAGCGTAACGCCCGCAGCCAAGGTCCTGAAGCCGTGATTCAGTCGATCTTGAATTCCGTCGATCGTGTCCTGGAGCAGGCTGCCTTTTCTCCACCATCTCTCCAGGCCGTCGGAGTGGGGGCCCCCGGCCTTTCCAACCCTGAGACGGGTGTTCTATTTACCTCGCCCAACCTGCCCGGATGGCGGGATGTTCCGCTGATGGAGATCATCGAAGAAAAACTGGGCAAAAGGGCTTTCTTGATCAATGATGCCAACGCTGCGGCTTTGGGGGAGCTGTATTTTGGGGCCGCCAGAGGCGCCCGCAACTTTATCTATATCACTATCAGCACGGGCATCGGGGGCGGCATCGTCATCGATGAAAAAATCTACACGGGAACCCTGGGGATTGCGGGCGAAGTGGGACATATGACCATCAATGACCAGGGTCCCCTCTGCAATTGCGGCAACCGGGGTTGCTGGGAAACCTTGGCCTCAGGGACCGCTCTGGCCCGGGAGGCCAGGCGCCAGATTAAAGAGGGAGCGGTTACGACCATCCTGGAATACGCCGGTAGAGATGTAGAAAAAGTCACGGCGGAAGGAATACACAAAGCTGCCCAGGGAGGCGACGGTTTGGCCCGAAGTCTCATCGAGCGCACCGGCTACTATCTGGGGGTGGGGTTGGCCAATTTAATCAACGTGTTCAACCCGGAATTGATCGTAATCGGCGGAGGCTTGTCGAACATCGGGGATATGCTGCTCCAGCCTGCATTTCAGGAGGCCGGGCGGAGGGCTTTTAAACAATCCTACGGGGCGGTGCGCTTCGCCCAAGCCGAGCTGGGGAGGAATTCCGGGGTCCTCGGCGCTGCGGCCTTTGCCAGGAGGGAAATGGAAAGAGATTCGAAGACCTTGGCAACAAGGGGTTCCAGGAAGTTCGCGAGTCACGGTTTTCCGAGAAAACGAAGGGAGGTTAAAAGATGAAGGGCAAGGAAAACATCCGCGTAGGGATCAACGGTTTTGGCCGCATCGGGCGGTGCACCTTCAAACAGTGCCTCCAAAAGGAGGAGATTACCGTAGTGGGGATCAACGATCTGGCCAACCTGGAAGACCTGGCCTATCTTCTCAAATACGACTCCGTCCATGGCTGGTATCCAAAGAAAATTTCCGCAGCCGGGTCGGCGCTTCAGGTGGATGACCGGCGCATTTCTTTCTTCTCCAGCCGCGATCCGGCGAAAATTCCGTGGAAGGACCTTGGCGCGGACATCATCATCGAAAGCAGCGGCGCTCTCCGGAGCCGCTCCAAAGCGGCCGGCCATCTGGAGGCGGGGGCGCGGCGGGTGATCATTTCCGCTCCCTCGGACGATGCCGACACGACGGTCGTCTTGGGGGTCAATGAAAAGAGCTACGACCCCAAAGCGCACAAGATCCTTTCCATGGCCTCCTGCACCACCAACAGCCTGGCGCCGGTGGCCAAGGTGCTGAACGACAGCTTCGGAGTCGAACACATCCTCTTCACCACCGTCCATGCCTATACCTCGAGCCAATCCCTGATGGACATCCCGGCCCGTCACCGGCGCCGCGGCCGGGCGGCGGCCCTGTCGATTATTCCCACGACCACGGGAGCGGCCAAGGCCACCGAAAGGGCTCTGCCCGAGCTGCAGGGGAGGATCGACGGAATGGCCATGCGGATTCCCGTGCCGGACGGGTCGGTGACCGACCTCGTGGCTACCCTGCAAAAAGACGTGACCCCGGGGGAGGTCAACGAGGCCTTGCGGCAGGCCTCGGAGAAGCCTCCTCTGAAGGGAATCCTCCGGGTTACGGAAGAGGCTCTGGTATCCCGGGACATCGTCGGCGATCCCCACTCTTCCATCGTCGACGCCCAGAGTACGATGGTCATGCGGAAAAGAGTGGCCAAGGTTCTGGCCTGGTATGACAACGAATGGGGCTACTCGGCGCGCCTCGTCGACTTCGCCAAGTTCCTCGCGGAAAAGGGGTTCTAATCCTGCAATCCTTCGCAGGTACAGGCGGTAGCCATAGACCGTAGCCGCAGACTTCGGTCTGCGGTCTTTAATCTGCGTTCTACCGATTAATACCGCAACCTAAAGGTTGCGGCTACAACGTGGGGCTACGGGCTTCCGGGTTGATTGCGCGACCTAGAGGTCGCGGCTATAAGGTTGGGGGCCGTATCCGCAACCCCGCCGTGGGCGGGGTTATGTCTACGACGGAGCGGCTCCCATCGGCCCATCCTGGAGGTTTATCGGTCATTGGTGCGCGGAGAGGAGAAAGGCGATGAAGGTGGGCGTTGTGGGATGCGGGTTTGTGGGAAGCAGTTCGGCCTACGCCATGGTTCTCCGCGGCGTGGCCAGTGAACTGGTTCTCATCGATATCGATAAAAAACTGGCCCAGGCCCAAGCTGAAGATATCCTTCATGCCACTCCTTTTGCCGCACCCGTGCGGATCGCTGCGGGGGATTACCCCCAGCTCGAAGGGGCCCGCGCCGTCGTTCTGGCCTGCGGTGTGGCGCAGCGCCCCGGGGAGACGCGCCTTACGCTTCTGGAACGAAACGCGAGAATTTTCGATCAGGTTGTCGGGCGGGTCCTTGAGCATGCGCCGGAGGCGATTCTGGTCATCGCTTCCAACCCCGTGGATGTCATGACCCTTGTCGTTTCGAGAATGCCGGGGATCGGGCCCGGCCGGGCCATCGGAACCGGGACCATCCTGGACACGGCCCGCTTCCGGGCCCTTCTGGGAGACCATTTCGGCATCGCCCCCCAGTCCATCCATGCCTATGTCATGGGAGAGCACGGGGATTCCGAAGTGCCCGTCTGGTCGAGCGCCAAAGTCGGCGGGGTCCCTCTTTCAGATTTTGCGGAGCAGGTCGGCGGCCGGTTGACGGAAGACCTGAAATCACGGATAGACGACGAGGTACGCAAAGCGGCTTATCGCATCATTGAGGGAAAAGGGGCTACCTACTATGGCATCGGAGCCGGCATTGCCCGGATCATCCGGGCGATCCGGGATGACGAGCGGGCCGTATTGACGCTATCAACCCCCAGCAATGGAGAGGCGGGCCTGGAAGGAGTCAGTCTCTCCCTACCCAGGGTATTGGGGTCCGGAGGGGTAACGACCACCCTTCATCCCGTGCTCTGTCAAAAGGAGGCCTTGGCCCTGCGGAAGAGCGCCGAGACCCTCCGAGAAGCAGCAAAGGAGATCGGCCATTGATCGAGTAACCGTGATATGATTTCCTCGTGATATTCAACCCTGTTAGGAAAGGGATAAAATTTAAAAAGGGTACAAAACACTTCTCCCCCAAAGGGAGAACATTCGAGGGACTTAAGATATCAAAAAGGAGGAATCATTCATGTTCCTGGTACTGTCCTTCCAGCCGATCTTCGCCCTGATGGCCGGGATTTTGATCTTGATCCTTCCGCGCCTGCTGAATTACATCATCGCCCTCTACCTGATCATTATCGGGATAGTCGGATTGATCCGGTAGGAGATATGCGCCTGTAATTGGCTCAAGGGGAAGGAGGATAAATCATGCCCGACTTGCAGGTATGGCCCGGGAAACCGTACCCTCTGGGGGCAACCTATGACGGAACGGGGACAAATTTCTCCCTTTTTTCCGAAGTCGCCGACCGGGAAGAGCTGTGCCTTTTTGATGACCATGGAAAACAAACTTGTGTCGACCTGCCGGAGGTGACGGCTTTCTGCTGGCATGGCTACTTCCCGGGGATTGAACCCGGCCAGCGCTACGGCTTTCGGGTGCACGGCCCCTGGATCCCCGAAAAGGGCCACCGGTGCAATCCCTCCAAGCTCCTGCTCGACCCTTATGCCAAAGCAATCGAGGGGCAGGTCAAATGGAACGAGGCGATGTTTCCTTACCGGTTTAACGACCCAGAAGGAGCTCCGAACCAAGAGGACAGCGCTCCCTTTGCTCCCCGGTCCGTCGTCGTCAATCCAAACTTCGATTGGGGATCCGACCGGCCTCCCCGCACACCCTTGCACGAGACCGTTATTTACGAAGTCCACGTCAAGGGTTTCACTGCCCAGCATCCCGACGTCCCTCAAGAGCAGCAGGGCCAGTACCCTGGCTTGGCCCATCCGGCAGCGATCGATTTTTTGAAGCGCCTCGGCATAACGGCGGTGGAGCTCCTTCCCGTGCATCAATTCATTCACGACTCTCATCTGGTCGAGCGCGGCCTGCGGAACTACTGGGGATACAACTCCATCGGATACCTCGCTCCCCACAACGAATATTCCAGCAGGGGGCAGAGGGGCCAGCAGGTCCAGGAATTTAAACAGATGGTCAAAGCCTTGCATGAAGCGGGGATCGAGGTTATCCATGGATGTAGTGTACAACCAAACGGCCGAGGGCAACCATCTCGGGCCCGTGGTTTCTTTCAAGGGCATTGACAACGCTGCCTATTATCGCCTGGTGGCCGACGATCCCTGGTGCTATATGGACTACAAAGGCACGGGCAACAGCTTGAACATGCGCCATCCCCATGCCATGAACCCAAGTTCCCAGAAGAGGAGCAAAGCTTTGCGGCCGTGGACGAGGTTGTAGTCGAGGCCCGTTCCTTGATGGTGCTGCGCAGGAGCGGATGAGGAAAAAGAACGATTTTTTTCGGCAGAAAAGGAGAGAGTCCTTCCGTGGTGAAACAGGCGTCTGAATTGAGCTATGCCGTCCGATTCCCGGTTCTCCTGAAGTACCTCGGGCTTTTCTGCCTGGTCATCAGCGCTCTGACCCTGGTACCGCTCGGAATGTCTCTTTTTTGGGGGGAGACTCACATCAGCGTGAGATATCTGGTCGTCGCCGCAGCCATGGGAGGATTGGGGGCGGCCCTTTCCCGCATCCCGGTTCCGGCCCGCGTCCAGGACAACGAAGCCATGGTCCTGGCTTCCTGGCTCTTTCTTTTCACCCCCCTGGTCATGTCCTACCCCCTGATGGCTTCGGGGCTGAACTTTCTGGACGCTCTCTTCGAGGCCATCTCCGGGGCGACAACAACCGGCCTGAGCACCCTGGCCACCGTGGAGGGGGCCTCGCCGACCTTTCTCTTCGCCCGCGCATGGATGCAATGGTACGGCGGGCTGGGGATCGTGGTTTTGTCTCTGGCTTTGGTGATCCGCCCCGGCCTCGTAGCCAAAGGATTGTCCGTTAGCGAAACCGCGGAGGACGACCTGGTCGGGGGCACCAAGGCCCATGCCCGACGAGGCTTGAAGGTGTACGGCTCCCTGACAATCGCAGCCATTCTTATATTGCTTTTCCTGCGAATCAATCCATTTTACGCCCTGGTTTATTCTTTGGCCGCTGTCTCGACCGGAGGATTCTCGCCCCATGACACCAGCCTGGCTGCTTTGGGAACCTGGCCCATCCAATGGGCGGTCATCATCTTTTGCCTGGCCGGCGCAACGCCTTTTACCCTCTATCATTCGCACCGCAAGCGGACCGGCCTCACCACCAATCTTCTCCAGCTGCGCACTCTCCTGGCTTGCGGGCTCTTCGTAACGCTGCTTCTGGGCTTCTGCATGTGGTTTGTTGATACCCGATCTTGGCGCGAGGTTGTCCGTCATGCCCCCTTGATGGCCCTTTCCGCCCAGACGACGGCCGGTTTCTCAACCCTGGACATCGCGCAACTCGATGCAGCTTCCAAACTGGTTTTGATCTTCGCCATGGCCCTGGGGGGAGGGATCGGATCTACGGCTGGAGGATTCAAAATCCTTCGCTTGTTGATCGTCATCCAGCTGCTCCGGGTTGCCCTTACGCGAATGAGCCTCGCCCGGCACGCCGTGCTGGAACCAAGGCTGGCAGGCCAGCGGTTCTCCGATGCGGAAATCCACAATGCCATGCTCATCATCTTTCTCTTTATAGGGGTCATCGGAATTTCCTGGTTGCCCTTTGTCCTGCTGGGGTGTGACCCGCTCGATTCTCTTTTTGAAGTTGTTTCCGCTACGGGAACCGTGGGCCTTTCAGCGGGCCTGAGCAATCCGGAGTTGCCTGCCATGCTTAAGGGGGTGCTTTACTTCGACATGCTTATGGGTCGGCTGGAAATACTGGCCTGGCTGGTCATGCTGCATCCCAGAACCTGGATCGGAAGGAGGTTGCCTAGTTCATGAGAATTGCCTTTGTGGGCGCCGGAGAGGTCACCGTGAAGACGGCCGAATACCTCATCGAGAGGGGCAACGAGGTGGTAATCATCGAGCGAGACAAGAAAAGGATCGACGAGCTGTCCGAAGGCCTGGACTGCAGCTTTTTGCATGGGGATGGGAGTAAGCCGGCCATCCTGCGAGAGGTGAACCCGAAGGAGACCGATGTCCTATTCTGTCTGACCGATGATGACCAGGATAATCTCATTGCCAGCCTCGTCGGACGCTCGCTGGGGTTCAAACGGGTCATCACCAGTATTCAGGACCCCGAATTCGAAGGAATCTGCCGCGAGCTGGGTCTGGAGAACACCATCGTCCCTTCCCGGACCATCAGCCGCTACCTGGCGGACATGGTAATGGGGCTGGACATTCTCGAACTCTCCACCATCATCAAAGACGAAGCTCGGTTCTTTACCTTTGTGGCCGGCAAGGGCGATGCGGGCACCGTCGGCGACCTAAAATTGCCCTAGAATGCCCGAGTCATCAGCTATTACCGAGATGGGCGTTTTTTTCTGGCCGACGGCGAAACGAAGCTCCGCCAAGGTGACGAAGTGGTGATCCTCACCCATAGCAAGAATCTGCCGGCCCTCCGGGAGAGGTGGAAACCGAAGCTGGCCAACAAGGAGACATAGAAGGATGAAGGAGGCATTTTGGTTAAAGAATCTGGAATCCGGTTCTTTCCATTTGAGCTAGAAAAACGGCAGAGGAGATTATGAAAAAACAGGTATCTAAACTGCTACTCTTTATGGCCGGAATGGCCCTTTCCTTTCTCCTCTCGGCCGATGAGGCTGTCTCCCTGGGTCCGAAGACTCAAGAGGCTGCCCAGGTGGAGATCTCAGAAATGGAAAAGACCCTTCGCATCTTGGAGAATCCCGAAGAAGCGAAGAAGCTGGCCGCTCAGCTGAAGGGAATTTTGGAGGCCCAAAAGCTTGCCTCGGAGCAGGAGAAGCGGGAAGTCCCCGAAACGGAAAAGGGATTCCTCGACCTTTTCGAGTTTTATGAATCCCGGGAGGAACAGCTTTCCCGCATCGAGGAAAGAATGACCGAGCTCCTTGAATCTCTCACCCTCCGCTACCGCCAGGTCCTGACCTACTTCACCCAGGAAAAAAATCTGAGGAAGATCGCGTCTTTGGGGATGGAAATACTCTTGGCCATTGCCACCGGCTTGTTCCTCTGGCTGTTCTTGCGCCGGATCACCCGGCGGTTCGAAAAAAGATGGGAGCGGGATGAACGGCGGACCCGAGTCCAAAAGTTCGGGCGGGTCTGCCTGGCCACCTTATTCAGAGTCTATCCCTGGATCGCCCTCTATGTCGTTTTCTACCTATTTTTTCTCTTTTTCCCCCCAACCCCGGCGGTGAAGCCTTTTATCCTGAGCGCTCTGCTGGCTCTAATCTTTTACCTGGGGTTGAAACATTTTCTGGCCTTTCTCCTCTCGCCCGCCCTCCGGCCAGAAGGGTTGATCCCCCTGAAAGACGAGACCTCGGGATACATCTTCATTTGGTTGAGGAGAATTCTCCTCTTCTCCCTGTGGATCTATCTTCTTTACCTGGCCGCTTTCCATTTGAACCTTCCGCGAATGATGAACGCAGCGGTGATCCTTTATAAGGTCGGTCTGACCGCATTCGCCATTGTCATTCTGGCCCAGTGGAGGGAAGAGATCCAAAGAATCTTCAGCCGGCCCATCAGGCCTGAAGACCCTCCGTGGTTATCCTTTCTCAAACGGGCGGTGAATTATTCCTCGGGGAAAGTGTACCTCCTGGCCCTTTTCTACGCCGGTTTCCTGGCGGTCCTTTCCCTGGCGGGGCCCTCCGATCTCTATTCTTATGTTCTTTCTTCCTCGGCCAAGAGCGCCCTGGTCCTCCTTTCGGGGGTGGGGCTCTGGATTCTCTGGTCTTACCTCTTCCGAAAGCTCTTCGAAATCACCCGGGATATTCAGGAGAGATATCCGGCCCTGGCTGAGCACGCCAGCCGCTACATCGAATACCTCGGGAAGGCGGGTTATGCGGCGATTGTCCTTTTTTCCCTCTTCGTCCTCCTCGATGTCTGGGGGGTCAGCGTCTATGAATCCATCGCCGATACGAGTTGGCTCAAGCCCCTCTTGCGCATTCCCTTCATCTTTCTCTTCGCCTTCCTCATTACCCAATTGGCCTACTTTCTCATCAACAAATTCGCCATTCAGGCCCGCGCTCGAATGGTGGCCGCAGCAACCGTCAGCCCTCTGGAAGTGGAAAAAAGGATTTCCACCCTGGCCAATATCTTCAAGCGGGGAGTGGCCGTGGCCGTGGCGGTATTCGCAGGGATCATGATCCTCTCCGAGCTGGGGTTCGATATCAAGCCCATCCTGGCTGGGGCCGGGATCGTAGGGTTGGCCGTCGGGTTTGGAGCTCAAAACCTGGTCCGGGACATCATCAGCGGCCTTTTCTACACCTTTGAAAACCGCATCCGGGTGGGGGACGTGGCCATCATCAACGGCACGGGCGGACTGGTCGAGCAGGTCAATCTCAGGACCACCGTCCTTCGAGGGCTGGACGGAACCATCCACGTTTTTCCCAACGGAGCCATCAATACCCTTTCCAACATGACCTACGAATTTTCCTACTACCTGTTCGACGTGGGAGTGGCCTACAAGGAAGACACGGACCGGGTGATCTCGGTCCTGAAAGAAGTCGGCGATCAAATCATGCAGGAGGAGGAGTACCGGACCGCCATCCTGGCACCCCTGGAAATTCTGGGGGTGGATAAATTCGGCGACTCGGCGGTCATTATCAAGGCTAGGATCAAGACGTTGCCCATCAAGCAATGGCTTGTGGGACGGGAGATGAATCGGAGGATCAAAAAACGCTTTGATGAGCTGGGGATCGAAATTCCCTTCCCCCATCGATCGCTCTACTTTGGCGAGGCGAGCAAGCCCATTTCGGTCAAATTGGAAGGACTCCAGGACCGGCGGGAGGAAATCAAGGCATTGGTCCGCGAAGTATTGGAGGAACGGAGGGACGATCGTTAGGCTTTTTTCATCCGGCCTGAACCGGAGGGCGATGATAAGGGGAATCTTTAGCCCAGACGGAATGCACGCAAAAAAAGGAGGATTTAAAAATGAATCGAAGGACTATGGTTTTCGCCGGAATTTTCCTGGCCAGCATGGGCCTGGGGGCAGCCTGCGGGGAAAAGAAGGAATCGGCGACGAGCCCGGAGAAGGTAACCGCCCAGGAAGTGAAGAAAGAGGCCAAAGAAGCCGTGGAAACCGCCATGGCGTACACCCAGCAGCAAAGAGAAGAATATCAGAAACAACTGGAGGGGAAAATTAAAGAATACGACCAGAAGCTAGACGAACTAAAAGGCAAGGCGGAAAAAATGGAGAAAAAAGCCAAGGCAGAGGCGGCCAAGGAGATCGAAGCACTGCAGAATAAGCAAAAGGCCGCTGCCGACCAACTGAAAGAGCTCAAGTCGGCCACAGGCAAAGCTTGGGAAGATATGAAAAAGGGAGTGGACAGCGCCCTGGAGGATATGGAGAAAACCTTCTCCAAAGCCTTATCCCGTTTTCAATAGTTCACTGTGTCCGGGATGGGAAGAAAATAGAAGGAAAGGGGGTAAAGAATATGACCATGACCGGATTGGAGGCCTTTGACAGCACGATCCATAAAACCAACGAGTGGCTGAAAGACATCCTGTATCAATTAAATTGGGAAGATCGGCAGAAAGCTTACCTTGCCCTGCGGTCGACGCCCCAGGCCTTGCGGGACCGCCTGACCCCCGTCGAGGCCGCCGAACTGGGGGCCCAGCTCCCCATGCTCATCCGGGGGATGTTCTACGAGGGTTGGAAACCGAAGGGCAAGCCTCAAAAAATCCGCAGCAAACAGGAATTCCTCGACCGAATACGGGAAAGTTTTCCCAATGAACCTGGAATCGATGTCGAAAAAATCGCCCGGGTCGTCTTTAAACAACTCGCCTTGCGCATCTCCAAGGGAGAGATGCAAGACATCGAGGCGATCCTCCCGAAGAGCCTGAAGGAGCTCTGGCCGAGCAAATACATCGCTGAAAATTGATTTTTTTCTCCCTTCAGCCCCTCCTTTCAGTGGTGAGAGGGAATGATGAAAATGAGGTGGATCATGTTCTGGAAACACTTTCTGTGTGCCTTGGCGACCGCCCTGGGGTTGAGCGCGGTCTTTATCGCCGGGTTTCGAAAAAAAGGGCCCTGGGATAATTTCTTGTTGTTTTTCGCGGTCGTCTTCTTAGCCTCGTGGGCCGGGGGAGTCTGGTTTTCTCCGCTCGGTCCCCCCATAGGAAACGTCTACTGGCTGGCTTTTCTGATCGTAGGCCTGATCTTTGCCCTCCTGTTGGCTGCAGTGGCCTCTCCTTTTCCCTCGAATACAACCATTCAGCTCGTGGAGGCAGGTGAGAAGACGCCGGAGAAAAAGAAAGCCATGGTTTTGGGAATCTATTTTTGGCTGATGATATTCGCTCTGGTCGTCCTGATCGTGACCCGCTACTTTTAGGACCGTTCTTCTTTCAAGGGGGCAAGCGGTTTACCGGAAAACTCCGCGGAGGAGACCGCCCATGAAAATGAAAAACCTTCCCCTCCTGGCCGATCTATATGAATTCACCATGGCCTACAGTTACTTTGAACACCGGATGCAGGCTCCGGCCACTTTCAGTCTCTTCATCCGGGAATATCCCCCCAACCGGGGTTATTTTGTGAGCGCCGGGCTGGAGGACGTCCTGGATTTTCTGGAGTCCTATCATTTCGAACCCCAAGAAATCGAATATCTGGATCAGACGGGCCTCTTCTCAGAGGACTTCTTTCAGTTCCTCCTGAAGCTCCGCTTTTCCGGAGAGGTCTTCGCCATCCCCGAAGGGCGAATTTTTTCCAAGGATGAGCCCGTCCTGGAAATCACCGCTCCGATCATCGAGGCCCAACTGGTGGAGTCCTACGTTATCAATACGATGAACCTGCAGGTGAGCATCGCCACCAAAGCTTCTCGCTGTGTCTGCGCGGCAAAGGGAAGGTCACTCGTCGATTTTTCGCTGCGGCGGACGCAGGGAACCGATGCGGGGTTGAAAGCGGCCCGGGCATCTTACCTCGCCGGTTTCAGCGGGACCAGCAACGTCCTTGCGGGGAAATTATACGGGATTCCGATTTCGGGGACGATGGCCCACTCCTTCATTACCAGCTTTGAGGAGGAAATCGACGCCTTCCGCGCCTTCGCCCGAACCTTTCCGGAAAACACGGTCTTGCTCATAGATACGTATGACACGGTGGCGGGGGCCCAAAAGGCGGCCGAAGTAGGGCGGGAGTTGATGGACCGGGGGAAAAAGCTGAGGGGCGTGCGCCTGGACAGCGGAGACATGGCCGCACTCAGCAAAGAAGTTCGCAAAGTTCTCCGCGAGGGCGGCCTGGAGGGGGTTTCCATCTTCGCCAGCGGAGGAATACACGAGTTCAAGATCGCCAGGGTGATCGAAGAGGGGGCAGAAATCGACGCCTTCGGCGTGGGCACCAAGGTGGGGGTTTCCGCCGATGCTCCCTACACGGACATGGCCTATAAACTCGTCCAATGCGACGGCCGTCCCGTGCTGAAACTGAGCACCGGAAAAAAAACCCTGGTGGGGGAAAAGCAGGTTTTCAGGACCAGGAGGGATCACCGCCTCTTCCGGGATACCATCGCCCTGCGGGATGAAAAATTGGAGGGAGAACCCCTTTTGATTCCCGTCATGGAGAAAGGCCGGAGAACTGGGCCGGCAGAATCCCTGGCTGCCGTTCGGGAGCGATTCAGGGAGGAATTTGCCGAGCTGGACGATTCCTGTAAAGCCCTCCAAAGCCCCCGAATTTTTCCCGTGGAATTGGCCCCCGGGTTGCGGGGATTACAGGAAAAGACGGTCCACCAGGTCAGAGAAAAAGAGTTGGGGGAGAGCTGATCCGTCACTTCGACACCCTCTGTCCGGTGAAATTGAGGATGAACGTGACTCCACCAAAGATTCCCAAGGGGAAGGAAGCACAACCGCAGTGGCCCGAAAAGCCCTGGGCCCGGTCGACCCGGGAGGTCCTCGAGGCGCTTGAGGTCTCCGCAGAAAAAGGCCTGGCGGCCTCTGAGGTACGGCGAAGGATCAGGCAGTACGGGTTCAACCTCCTCCGGGAAGCGAAGACGAAAAGCGCCTGGCGGATTCTTGCCGAACAATTCAAGAGCCTAATGGCCGTCCTTCTGGCAGCCGCCGGCGCCCTGGCCTTCGTCTTGGGAGATTGGCTGGAAGGGATGGCCATCCTCGCCGTCATCCTCATCAATGGGGTCCTCGGCTTTTTCACCGAGTTGAGAGCGGTGCGTTCGATGGAGGCTCTATCCCGGTTGACCAGGGTGAGCGCCAAAGTCCGCCGCGGCGGGGAAATCCAGGAAATCTCGGCCAAAGAGCTGGTCCCCGGAGACATGGTGGTCCTCGAGGGCGGGGACATCGTTTCCGCCGATCTCCGCCTGATCCGGGCCTCCAAGGCCCAGGCGGACGAATCCGCGCTCACCGGCGAATCAGCCCCGGGTCAGCAAGGGCGCCAAGCTTTCTCGGACTGGCGGGCGGCGATCGCAAAGCGGCGGTTAAACCGTCGTAAAAAGGTTGGCAAGAGGTTATTGCCCTCCTGAGGGGTGTGGTGGCCTTGGCCAGATCCAGTTCCGCCCCTAGACGGTCCTGGAGAGTGCCAAAGAGCCTCTCAATCCGCCCTTTGGCCTGAGGCGATAGGGCAAAGATCGGCTGGATTCCCCCCAAGGCCCTTAGAGCTTGTCCAACCTGGGTTGGCTCTTGTCGCCCGGCCAGCTCTTCCTCTAAGGTTCAGTGGTCATCATTGCGCTTGAGGGATCCATGGCGATCCTGATAAATGGAAACCGGAATCCCATATCGGGTCACGATCTGTCGCAGCAACCAGAGATAGCCTTCGGTCCCTTCGAAGGGAAAAAAGCGCGCCGCCAGGATGGCCCCCGTCGCATCATCGATAGCCGCCATTAAACAACAGGGAGGATGATCCGGCCCGAACCATCGGTGCGGGCTGCCATCCCAAAGGACCATCCAGCCCTCCTGGGCCTTGCGCTCTCGACGCTTGCGATGACGCGTGGCCCGGCGCTTTCTTTTGGGTAAAATACCGGCTTCTCGGCGAATCTTCCGAACCGTTTCCCGCCCCAAGGTCATTCCCTCCTGTTCCCAAAGTTGTTCCCCAAAATGCCGATCGTTGAACGCAGCGTACTTCTGGCAGGATAACTCTACGATGCGCTTTCGCAATGAATCTGAGATTCGATGTTGAGGAGAGCGGCCGGCATTCCCATGCAGGAGTCTCTGGGCTCCTTTTTCCCTGACCCTTTTACAGATTCGCTTGGCTTGCCGGTAGGAGACCCCTATTTTTTCTGCAGCCTCCTCTAAAGTAATTCTTCCGCTTTCTACCAACCCAACAACTCGAAACCTCTGTAACTGCTTCTGGCTCATTAAGATCTTTTCCCCTTTCATGGGGACATTTTAACTTGGGCATTAAAGGGGACATATTCTCTTGGGCAACACAACTATGTTAAGTAATTCTTGACAATGGGAACCCCCTTGATATAACCTTTTGGGCATGAAACCCCAAGAGATAGAACGATTCCGATTGAAGCTGGAGGCCTTCTTGGCCGATGTAGTTTTGTCCATGGGTCGCAAAGAGCGAAGACAGCACGGCGAGGAGTACATTCGTGGCCTCCTGATGGAGGGGGAGCGTAAATCCATCGAACCGATGGCCAGCCGTCTTCCGGATGGGGATGCGCAGGCCTTGCAGCAGTTTGTGAATCAGAGTCCCTGGTCTTCTGGGGAGGTACGAGCGTCCCTGGCCAGAAAAGTGGAGCAAGAATTTGTTCCTGAAGCGTACTGGCTCATTGATGAGGTGTCTTTTCCCAAGCAAGGGCAGCATTCGGTGGGAGTGGCGAGACAGTACTGTGGTGCTTTGGGAAAGAACGGCCAACTGTCAGGTGGCGGTGACGTTGGATCTGGGTACCGAGGAATCGAGTACGCCGTTGGATTGGGCTTTGTATTTCCCAGAGAAATGGGTCCAGGATCCGGTTCGCAGGAAGGAGGCTGGGGACCCAGAGGAGATTACCTTCAAGACGAAACCCGAGTTGGCTTTGGAGCTGATCGATGAAGTGAAAGGGTGGGGGTTGCAGGATCGCATGGTATCGGCGGATTCGGCTTATGGACGTGCGTACGAATTCCGTCATGGGTTGAGAAGCCGGGGATTGGATTATGTTGTGCAAGTGAGTGGGGACCTGATGGCTTGGACGGAAGATCCTTAGGGTTTAGCAAGAGACGCCCAAAATGGAGAAGGTCTGGATAAAGCCGGAGGTGGAATGCCGAAAAAGGGGATATCCAGGCGCTGGGCCAATGCCTCGAGTAGGCCCTGAATCAATACTTGACTACCCATAAGAAATGATGCCGGAAACATCCGGCGATGTTTCCCAAAAAATTATGGTCTTTCGCAAAATCCAAAAGAAGGAGGTGAGAAGGATGGAATGGGTAACTCTGATTATCTCGGTCATTGCTTTGGGATTGTCTATTTGGGCTATGAAAAGAACTGGGGGGCTGAAGGAGATGAAGAAGGAAGTTGAGTCCGTCTCCTCCCTGGGGGAATCCCTGCGGAAGAAGACCGCGGATGTTCTGGAGCGAGTAGAAAAGAAGGTTAGGGGGGATGAAAAACCAGAGGAAAAAATAAAAGAAGGGGAAGCTATTAAGAAAGAAGAAGGGGATCGCTGAAAAGAAGAAGCCAAAATGAAAAGGGAAGCCCATAAATCGAGAAATTTTCGAAGGGGGGAGATTTATGCAGATCTTTCCATGGTTGAGTTTGGGAATCATCCTTTGTGCGGCGATCTTTGGGATCCAGAATTCAACGGCCCCACCGGTCGCGATGAAGTTTCTTCTGTGGAATTTCGAAACCTCCCTGATCTATACGGTCCTAGGGTCCGTTGGTATAGGAATGCTCATCATTCTATTCCTGTGGATCCCCAGGGCGATTCGTGCTTCCTTCCGGGCAAGGAATTTAAAGAAAGAAATCGAGTTTTTGCATGGGGAGATGAAAAATCACGCGGAGGAGAGTAAAACAAAGCCCTGAAGAAGGACGTTGCCCAGGATTTTCACAGCAAACTCCGGCTTTTCTGGGAGGCCCTGAAAAAGTTCGACGACGACCACGGTTTTTTCCTGGCTTCGGGGATTACTTTCAATCTTCTCATCTGCCTGATTCCCTTGATTTTGCTACTCCTCGCCCTGGTGGGGACTTACCTGTACAGCGATCAGGAAGTTTTGAATCATGTCCGGCGCTACTTTGAGAGGGCCGTCCCTTCTTTGGATCCCCGGATTATGCAGAACCTCACGGCCATCATTCAAGATCGAAAAATCGTCAGCGTTCTTGGTATCGGGGGGCTATTTTTTAAAAGTGAAGGGGGCTAAAAAGGCCCGTTCTGATCTTGGGAATTTTTCCCCTCGCCTGCGGTCGAGGTTTTGACGGTATTCAGCATGAATGGCCAAGGAAAAGAGGATCAACTTAACCGGGGAACCGTGGTTTCGATTCGCGGCAGCGTGGTCGAGGCTCACTTTTCCCAAAAAATCCCCTCGCTCTACAACCTGCTCCGGGCCGGAGAAGATGGAAGGATCGTGATCGAAGTGATCATTCACCTCCATCCTGAGGCGGTGCGCGGAATTGCCTTAACCCCAACCCAAGGGCTGGCGCGGGGCTCAGTCGTCGTGGATACAGGATTTCCGCTCAAAGCCCCGGTCGGAAAGAGATTGTTGGGCAGGGTTTTCAATGTATTCGGAGAAACCATCGACCGGAAGGAAAAGATTGGCGGCGGGGAGTGGCGTTCCATCCATCGGAAGCCGGTCCCTTTACACCAGCAATCCACCCTATCGGAAGTTTTTGAAACCGGGATCAAAGCCATCGATGTTCTCGCCCCTCTGGAGCGCGGCGGTAAAGCCGGACTGTTCGGAGGGGCAGGAGTGGGCAAGACAGTCCTGATCACGGAGATGATCCATAATATGGTCGGCCGCCATGAAGGCGTGAGTCTCTTTTGCGGCATCGGGGAAAGGTGCCGGGAAGGAGAGGAACTTTATCGCGAAATTACCCAGGCAGGTGTATTGGAAAACACGGTCATGGTTTTTGGCCAGATGAATGAACCTCCCGGGGCCCGGTTTCGGGTGGGGCACGCCGCGCTGACCATGGCCGAATTCTTCCGGGATGATGCCAAGCAAGACGTATTCCTCCTGATTGACAACATCTTTCGCTTTATCCAGGCTGGTGCCGAGGTCTCGGGACTTATGGGACAGCTCCCGTCCCGTTTGGGATATCAACCGACCTTAGGGACGGAGCTGGCTGAACTCGAAGAAAGGATCTGCAACACCGCCACGGGAGCCATCACTTCTGTCCAGGCGGTCTATGTGCCCGCCGACGATTTTACAGATCCTTCAGCCGTTCATACCTTCGGCCATCTATCCGCTTCCATCGTGCTTTCCCGCAAGAGGGCCAGTGAGGGGCTCTACCCGGCCATCGATCCTTTGCAGTCCGGATCCAAGATGCTGGTGCCTCATATTGTCGGGAATCGGCACTATAAGGTGGCCCAGGAAATACGCCAGACTCTGGCCACCTACGAAGACTTAAAGGATATCATTGCCATGTTGGGTATCGAAGAGCTTTCCCAGGAAGACCGGCGGACCGTCTACCGGGCTCGCCGGCTGGAGCGATTTCTGACGCAGCCCTTTTTTGTGACCGAACAGTTCACCGGCCTTAAAGGAAAAATGGTTAATCTGGAGGATGCCCTGGATGGTTGTGAACGCATTCTGGAAGACGAATTCATCGATATTCCTGAAAAATCTCTCTACATGATCGGCACGATTGATGAGGCCGAGAAAAAATGAAGCTGAAGATATTGCTCCCCGCGGAAATTTTAATTGACCAGGAAGTTCGCCAAGTGGTCGCCGAGGCGGAAAACGGCTCTTTTTGCCTTCTGCCGCACCATATCGACTTTGTTGCCGGGCTTGTTCCGGGGATTCTTGCCTACGAAACGGCCGAAGGAAAAGAAGAATTTATCGGAGTGGATGAAGGAATCCTGGTAAAAGTTGGGCAGGAGGTGCTGGTTTCTACTGGGAAAGCGGTGCGAGGTCCGGAGCTGGAGGCGTTATGGCAGACCATTCAGGATGAATTTAAGGTCCTTAATGAACGGGAGAAGAAAGCCCGTTCGGCGGTCGCCAGGCTGGAGGCTGACCTGGTCCGCAGGTTTATGGAAATAGGTGGACATGGGCGAATCTGAGAGTTCGAAAGAGAGGCAGCGGAAGATCGCCGAGAATCTCGGCGGGGAAATCGCCGCCAAGGAAGCGCGCAAAAAGAAAGCGCGGCAGGAGAAGGACCGGGGAATCTGGTTCGGGCTGGGCATGTTTGGCCTGATTGGTTGGTCAGTGGCCATCCCTACCCTGATCGGGGTCGCCCTGGGAATCTGGATTGACGCATCCTGGCCAAGCCGCTTCTCCTGGACGCTGATGCTGTTGTTCCTGGGGGTCATTCTGGGCTGTCTCAACGCCTGGTATTGGGTGAAAAGGCAGAGCCGATATGATTGAAGCAGAAATGAATTTTTGGCGGAAGACGGAGAAAGAAGAATCGTAATGATCGAGATTTTTAATCTCTCTGTAGCTTGTACGGCAGGTATGGGGCTGGGGTTCTTCTATTTTGGCACCCTGTGGCTGACCGTTAAGCATCTTCCCAGAGTGCGCCGCCCTGCTCTTTTATCCCTGGGCAGCTTTTGGGGGCGCCTGGGGATTACCCTAATTGGATTCTATCTAATTATGGGGGAAGAAGGCCAACGACTCCTGGCCTGCCTGCTGGGTTTTCTGCTGGTGAGAAGCTTGCTCGTCCGCCGCTTCCGGCCGGAGCCGGGGAGAGTAACCCTTTCTGTAAAATAAGGTTGGGCAGATGGATCTCATGAGTCTAAAAGATATCAGTCCCGATACCGTCATCTTTTGGCAGCGGGGAGTTTTATCCCTGAACGCCACTATTTTGTTCACCTGGATCATCATGGCTTTATTGACGATCGTCTCTTGGCTAGTGACCCGCAACCTTTCGACCGCAACGCAGATCTCTCGCTGGCAAAACCTGCTGGAAGTTCTGGTTTCTAACATGAGAAACCAGATTCGGGAAGTCAGCCAGCAGGAACCGGACCGGTATTTGCCCTTTATCGGGACGTTATTTTTATTTATTGCGGTCTCCAATCTTTTGGCGATTATTCCGGGATATGTCCCGCCGACCGGCTCCCTTTCCACCACGGCGGCCCTGGCCATTTGTGTATTTGTCGCGGTACCTGTGTTCGGGATTCTGGATCAAGGTCTTCGGGGCTACCTGAAACGTTATATCCGGCCAACAGCTTTCATGTTGCCGTTTCACGTGATCGGCGAGCTCTCGCGCACTCTGGCCCTTGCCGTTCGGCTTTTTGGGAACATGATGAGTGGAGTAAAGATTGTGGCGATTTTACTGGCCATTGCTCCCCTTTTCTTTCCCATCTTCATGTATGCCTTGGGGCTCTTAACCGGTCTCATTCAGGCCTACATCTTCGCGATCCTGGCCATGGTCTATATTGGCTCGGCTACCCGGGCCCAACATGAAAGGGAAGAAGCTCTCCATAAAAAGGGTGCCGCAGAGACAAAAAAACCAAACCTCAACAATAAAGAAGAAAAAAGAAAGGAGATCGGGAAACATGGATAGCCTCACTTTGATCGGCATTGCTTCCATCATCACCTCGGGGTTGACCATTGCCATCGGGGCGATCGGACCTGCTCTGGGGGAAGGGCGAGCCGTTGCCCAGGCGTTGAGCGCGATTGCCCAACAGCCGGACGAAAAAAATACGATTACCCGGACCCTGTTTGTCGGCTTGGCCATGATTGAATCTACGGCCATCTACTGTTTTGTCATTTCCATGATTCTGATCTTTGTCAACCCCTTCTGGAAATACGTGATCTCCCGCTAGGAGGATAACCCGTGCTCATCGACTGGTTTACGGTAGTCGCCCAGATCACCAATTTTTTGGTGCTGATTCTCCTTCTCCGGTACTTCTTGTACGGCCGAATCGTCCAGGCCATGGGCCGGAGGGAAAAGAAGATTACTGCCCGGTTGGAGGAGGCGGAGGAGAAAAGAAAAGAGGCCGAGCAGGGGGTAGAAACCTATCAGAAAAAAATCCAGGAGATCGAAGAAAGGCGGGAACAAATCATTTCCCGGGCCCGGCAGGAGGCGGCGGCCCAAAAAAAGGAACTCCTGCGAAAGGCCCGGGAAGAAGTCGATCAGATTCAGAAGCGATGGCAGGAGTCGGTCCAGCGGGAAAAAGATTTATTTCTGCAAGATCTTAAGCAACGGGCTGGCCAGCAGATATATGCCATCGCCCGCCGTATCTTGAGGGAGCTGGCCCATGCGGAACTGGAGAGGCAAATCATCAACATCTTCATCAAACGCCTCCAGGAGCTGGAGGAGGAAAAGCGGCAAGAAATTGTCGAAGAAATCAGCCGCGCAGAGAAAGGGGTGGTCATCCACAGTGCCTTTGAAATTTCGGCTGAAGACCGCGAAAGGGTTACTCAGGCAGTCCAAAAGTATATTGGGGATGGGATCGAGGTGCAGTACCAGATTTTGCCGGACCTGATATTGGGGATCGAGCTGAAGGCTGATGGCCATAAGATTGCCTGGAGTCTTAACCATTTTATGGAGTCTCTGGAGGCCCGCATCGCCGAGGCCATTGCTGAAGAAACGGGAGAACTCAAGGAAGAAAAAGGGGTATGGGGTGAATAAGGCGAAAAGTGAAAAAATGCCCGGCAGGGAATCACCACCCCAGGGACTGAGCGCCGTTCTGGAAGATACCTTTCCATTGCTGGAGGGGGTCCTGGATGGATTTAAGCCCGCATTGGAGGTCCAGGAGGTTGGCACCGTCCAGTACGTAGGACAGGGAATTGCCCTGGTAAAAGGGTTACCGGGTGTGAAATCGGAAGAACTTGTCTGTTTCCCCGGAAATTCAATGGGGATGGCTTTCAACCTGGACCCGACCGAAGTGGGGATTGTCCTTTTGGATAAAAGTGAAGATTTAAGGGCTGGGGTGGAAGTCCAGCGAACGGGGCGGGTCCTGGATGTGCCGGTAGGAGAAGCCCTTTTGGGCCGGGTAGTGGATGCCCTGGGCCGCCCCCTGGATAGGCAAGGGCCGGTGCGGACTGCTCAACGATTTCCTGTGGAACGGGAAGCTCCCGCAATCATGGACCGGGCACCGGTTTCGATTCCCCTGCAAACCGGGCTGAAAGTCGTAGATGCCCTCATCCCCATCGGCCGCGGCCAGCGGGAACTCATTCTTGGCGACCGCCAGACCGGCAAGACGGCCATTGCTTTGGATACCATCATCAATCAGCGGGACAAAGATGTTCTTTGCGTTTACTGCGCCATTGGCAAGCAGACATCTGCGGTAGCCAAAGTGATCGCCGATCTCCGCCATCATAACGCCATGGAGTATTCAATCATAGTGGTGGCCGGTGAAGCAGACCCGCCGGGGTTCGAGTTTATCGCTCCCTATGCGGCCACCAGTATGGCCGAGTATTTCATGGAACAGGAACGGGATGTACTGGTGGTGTACGATGATCTAACGCGCCATGCCCGGGCCTACCGGGAGCTTTCCCTCCTGCTCCGGCGCCCGCCCGGGCGGGAGGCTTTTCCGGGAGATATTTTCTACATTCACTCGCGCCTGCTCGAGCGTTCCACCCATTTGCGAGAGAAACACGGAGGGGGATCCTTAACGGCCTTGCCAATTATCGAGACCGAAGCGCAGAATATCTCGGCTTATATTCCAACCAATCTGATCTCCATCACCGATGGGCAGGTCTACCTCTCCCCCCATCTCTTTCAGAAAGGGATTTTGCCGGCGGTGGATGTAGGAAAGTCCGTATCGAGAGTAGGGGGAAAGACGCAGCTGCCCGCCTATCGGGCGGTGGCAGGAGATCTGCGCCTTTCTTATTCCCAGTTTGAAGAGTTGGAATCCTTTGCCCGGTTTGGGACGCGACTGGATGAACAAACCCGCAAAACGCTCGCAAGGGGCCGGCGGGTACGAGAGATTCTCAAACAGCCCCAATACGGGCCCATGCCTGTTTACGAACAGATGGCTATCCTCCTCGCCACCACGAGGGGAGTTATGGATGATCTTCCCCTGGAGCGAATCGCTGAGGTGGAAAGGGCCCTCCGCGAGGGAGTGATCCAACAACTGCCTGAGGTTTGTCGCAAGATTCCGTCGGGAGAGAAATTAAGCGGGGAAGATCAGGAAGCCTTGTTGAATGTTGCCCGGAAGGCAATGGCCTCTCTAAAGGAGCCTCCACATGCAAACGGCTGAGGCTTTGCAAAGAAAAATTAAAACAGCCGGGGATCTGCAGTCCGTGGTGAAGACCATGAAAACTCTCGCGGCGGTAAACATCCGCCAATACGAAAAGGCAGTAGAATCCCTTGCGGAGTATAACCGCACAGTAGAAATGGGCCTGCAAATTCTTTTGCGCAAAAGACCGGAAGCCTTGGCCGTGATCAAGGCCGAGCCGGCCAACCGCTTGGGAGCCATTGTCTTCGGCTCCGATCAGGGTATGTGCGGCCAGTTGAATGATCAGATTGTATCTCACGCCCTGGAGGTTATAGAGCGAATCGAAGTGGCCAAGGGAAAACGTACTGTCCTGACAGTGGGCCTGCGGGTGGCCGGACGGCTCGAGGATACCGGGCAGCCCATCGAAGAAATCCTCTCGGTCCCCAGTTCCACATCCGGAATCACCCCGATGGTTCAGGAACTGGTGATGATTATCGAGGAGTGGCACTCCCGGCGAAAGATCGATCAGATAATGCTATTTTTCTGCGAGCATCTTTCCAGCGCCTCTTATCGCCCCCAGACTTTGCGGCTCTTGCCCATTGATGGGGAATGGCTGCAAAAGATACAGGGCAGGAAGTGGCCCACAAGGGTTTTGCCGACTTTTACGATGGACGGGAAGCGCCTATTCGCCAAACTGATCCGCCAATATTTCTTTGTCTCCCTCTTCCGGGCTTTCGCCGAGTCCCTGGCCAGCGAGAACGCCAGCCGCCTGGCTTCCATGCAGGGAGCAGAGCGCAACATCGAAGAACGGCTGGCGGATCTGAATGCCCAGTTTCACCGGCAACGGCAGATGTCTATCACGGAAGAACTCCTGGACATCGTGGCGGGCTACGAAGCATTGGCCGCAACTTAATAATGACCTAAATTGAGCGATTTTTTAAAACCGCAGAGCACACAGAGATTACATGCATAGTTGAAAAACAAAATAGCGGTAATCTTTTCTCCATGTTCTCTGTGGTTAAGTTTTGACAATACGCGTTCTTTATAAAGGAGAAGACCTATGGTTGAGAGAATGGTTCAAGCCGAAGATTATGAGCCGTTCGTGGGTGGAGAGACCATCGAGCGGATTCAAAAAAAGGCGAAATCCCTCGCGGGGCTTCACGTGGTGAACATCAACTCCACCTACTACGGCGGCGGCGTGGCCGAGCTCCTGTCTTCCACGTCCCTTCTCATGAACAGCGTGGGGATCAAGACCGGCTGGAGAGTCATCCAGGGGCCCCCGGACTTCTTCAGCATCACCAAGAAGATGCACAACGCCCTCCAGGGGGACGAGATCAACCTGAGCGAGAGGAAGATGGAGATCTACGAGGAAGTCATCCAGGAGAACGCCATCCGCAATCACCTGGATTCCCACAACATGGTGATCATCCACGATCCCCAGCCCCTCCCCATGATCCACCATTACAAGAAGAACGGCCCCTGGGTCTGGCGCTGCCACATCGACCTCACCAGCCCCAACCGGGAGCTCTGGGATTACCTGGCGCCCACCATCGAAAAGTACGACGCCGTGATCCTGAGCCTGAAGGATTACGCCCAGAATATCAAAACGCCCCAGGTATTTTTTATGCCGGCCATCGATCCTTTCAAAATCAAGAACCGGGAGATGAGTGAGGAGGAGATGAAAGAACGGCTGGCTCACTATGAGATTCCTACGGACCTGCCGCTGGTGGTCCAGATCTCCCGGTTTGATCGCTGGAAAGATCCTCTGGGAGTCATCCAGGCTTTTCATCTGGCCCGCAAGGAAGTAGATTGTACCCTGGTGCTGCTGGGCAATGTGGCCACCGATGATCCGGAAGGAGCCGAGATATACGAGTCCCTGTTGGATAGCCGGGAAGAACGCGTCATCATCCTCAGCGTCCAGGACACGGCCCTGGTGAATGCCTTGCAGCGCCAAGCGGCAGTTGTTTTACAGAAATCGATCCGGGAAGGATTTGGTTTAACGGTAGCGGAAGCCATGTGGAAGGGAACACCGGTGATAGGAGGCAATGCCGGAGGTATTCGCTACCAGATTGAGGACGGGGTCAATGGTTTCTTGGTCTCATCGGTGGAGGAAGCCGCGGAACGGATCGTGCGCCTGATCAAAGACCAAAAATTGAGGGAGGAGATGGGAAAAAAGGCTAAAGAAACCGTCAGAGAAAAATTCCTCTTGATTCGTTACCTGGAGCAGTACCTGGATTTGTTCAATGCTTTTGAGACCATCTACCGGCTCAAGGGTCTCCCGGGGAGCTAAACGAAGGGCCGTTGTTGTGATGTTGTGTTCCCCAGCCAACCGGATGAGATCCTCGAAAGCCTCTGCATCTTGCAAGATCGGCATCTGGTTATCGCGGGACATCTTGATGTGGACATCAAGATGACTGATACGGTGCTTAACACAAAACTGCACGAGTTGTTGCCTGGCATCCGGTGTGGAGAAAGCCCATTTCGACCACACCCACATTCCGAGACCGTTTATAGGTTCAGCCTTCAGGGACATCGGCATTGCCAGTGCCATTACAAGTAAAGAAATAATGCCCATCCGCATATGTGCTCCTACAATCTATTTCTTGGGGTTGGCGGTCAGGTAAGCATTGATAAATTTATCCGTTAAGTCTTTAACAACGTCTCTAATTTCCGGCACCTTTTCCCCGCTTACAGCCCCGACAAAGCTGGTATACCATGTTGGGGCATAAAAAGGTTTTTTTAAAAAGTTGGGATGTTCACGGAGCACGACTTGCTGATTAAGCGCCATCTCTATATTGAAGGCAAAAGACCCTTTTTTCCTGGGCATCTTGTAAGAATTTATCTTTATATAAAGATATGGTTTGCGTAACGGTTGAAGCTTTTCATTTTCTTCTTTGGAAAGAACCTCTATGCCCGCCGTTCGGAGTTTTAATTCCACATCGGCTTGAATCTGGATCATCGTCAGGTTGAAATCTTCCAGGTCTGATTTTAATTCTTCAGCCAAAACTTCTACTCCTTCAAGACCCCTCAGGGACTCCATACAACTGAGTGAAAATAATTTGCCTGGGGAGAACAAGAAAGAGATAGAAATCGCTAAAGCAAAAACGGCAATCTTTTTACCCAGGTTCATTTTATCGTTCCTCTTTTCATTTCATTTTTTCGGTTTTTATAAGTCATTTTTAACCTTGGCCCCTTCCGACAGTCTCAGCAGAAATCCCCACCTATGCCTGCGAGGCTGAATATCACTTTGAAGTACATTTTAAAATTATGCTATGCGGAAGAATTCTTTGTCCGTTATTACAATCTTCCTTGTTTTCTATAATTTCATAATTGATTCCAAATTTATCAAACCGAATGGTATTGCTTGATTTGAACCCCCCAAAATAGAATTTAATTGGATCTTGTTTACTCGCGGCCGCCATTTTTTCCAACCTACTGTTATAAAGATTGGTAATGGCCAAATTATACTTATAATACGTAATTCCTATCAAAATATTATTAAAAATTAAAGCAAAAACAATCAGATATCCAAAAATTCGAATGGGTTTGTAATTGGAATGGCAGGCTAAGAAAAAAGCGAAAATGGGGAAAAGCCACATTTGCGGAATAAACCTGGCAAGGGAAGATGCCGGATTAATTAAGCAAGTGACCAGGATCACTGCTAAGCAAAAAAGGGGCATGCCAATCGTTGTTAAGGTTTCATCATATTCCCCGCCTTGCTGGCGCTCCTTTAGATTTTTATTATATTGGGGCCATCTAACTCCTCGCCAAAGAGTTACCAGTGCCCAAAGAATAATCAGGAAAGACAAAAGTATCGATCCTCCGAACAACGGGCCGAATCCTCCTTGTTTGGCATTGGTGTCAGTAAAGGCTTTCAATTCATCTTTGGAAACTGTAAAAGGGATTTTTAAATAGGCCGATTTATCAGCTCCCCTTACGTTATCGGACCTTGAAAATATTGAATAAAATAGCAGGAAAACAGAATTCTTTCCGCTAAAATTCGCTGGGAACTGGGGAACCGTATAATCCGAACGGTCAGTTCCCAGGGCCGGGTAAAGGGGGTTTCCTCTGTAAATGGTGTTGGTGATATAAGGATTCCATCCAAATAGGAGGAATCCTATAATAAAGGCCGCGCTGGCAAAGATAAAAACTTTCCGGAGTTGAAATAACTTATTTTTCATCCAAAGAATGACCATATATCCACTCATAATAATTAACGTATAAATTCCTGCAGTAAGTTTAACATTTACCAGAACCGCAATGGTCATTACTAGCAGAATATAATAGTAATGCTTTGATTCCATATAGATGAGACCCAAGATGACGATAAGAATTACCATGAGCGACATGAGCTGGCCGTCTAGATAGAAACTCAAAGATTGATAGATGGATACGGGGTTGAAGGCTACGAGTACGCTGATGAGAAAAATTAATATAAATGGCAATTTATCAAATCGCGAGAGGAAGGACAGCGTGAAAAAAAATGCAGCAATCATAAGCCATATATGAAATAGCTTTGCAGATTCTATATCATTAGTGACTTTAAATATGATAGCTTCATAAATCCATACCCCCTTGGAGTAGGTGTTAAGCCACCGGTCCATATGGTTCGCTTTAAAACCATTCAGTTGCTCAAAAAAAGGATTCCACCCTCTGTCAAGCTGAATAAGTGCTTCCTGATGATAGGCCTGGCCGTCATAGGAAATATCAAAAAAATGTTTGCTGATATCGAGGGAAAAGTAAAAAGAAGAAACCCATAAGCTGAGAATGATTACCGTTCCAGAAACCTTGCTTCGATATGGAAAAATGAAGCAAGATATTATGACAAAGGCGAGCGTGAAAGGGACTATTATCAAAAAATGATAGGAAGTTATCGGAATCTTTACTGAGAATCCTATTGAGGTTACCAATATGGAAAAGAATAGAAAAAATAATATACTCGAACTATATATTAAGAAAATAATAAATACTTTTCCCGCTGGAGAAGAAACCGATTCATGGTAACGATCATCATCAGGAGGAAAACCTGGATTCATAGGCCTTAATTTTTATTTTTTATTGAGAGCAAAAGAGTTGTTGGGAAGGTAATATCAGAGGGGCGAGCCATTTTTGCTACTCGGGAATCCCATCTTCGCAAGACACCCCTTTGGCTCACCCCACCGACTGCGGCATGGCTGCTTCCAATGGCGATATTCGCTTCCCCAATTTTCAGGGCCACGCGAGTTTTACCGGTACAACCCCACCGGGTTATAACCCTGTCGCAAAACCGGCCTGGAGCGTAAAACCGACGGTACCGTCGAGTACTCTTTGGGCTTGAAGACATAAACCGGGCGTTTGGCTGCCATGACTTTTTTGGCTTCACCCCTCGTAATCCATGCCCCCTGGCGCCGGCAAGTCAAGAAGGCATAAGGCATAATCCATTGGCAAGCCAAGATCCAGAAAAACTCGTAGGCCACGACCCAGGCAAGATCCGAATCCCGCTCGTTGCGAAAGTAGATGGCTGCCATCGGGATGGTCATAATGGCAACCATGACCATGTACCGGAAGAGCCAAAACGGATTCGTAAAAAGCAGGTAATAGCTGTGGACGATCAAGAAATAGGGGACGATCAAAGTGGAAGCGATCAGAACGGAGTTGATCCGAAAGCCCCAGAGATAATCGGTCCGGAAAGGTTTAAAAAGATAAGATAGCAACACCAGAGTCTCTCGAATATTGCTGCGAGCCCAGCGCAAAAACATTTTTACCATCCCGCTGTACGTTGCAGGCATCTTCGCCCAAACCACGGCAGTAGATTGGAAGAAGGAATGGTAGCCCTGGGCACAGATGAAATTGGTCATAGACCGGTCCTCTCCCGTAAGGCAAGGAACCCCCAGGAAGGTCTGGTTAATCCATTTTTCCAAAACGGGTTTCACCGCCGAGGCCCGGTATATGGAGAGAGCACCAGGCGTCGTCAGGAGGCCGCGAATCTGGGTTTGATAAGCTCGGGAGAAGGCAAAAGATAGGATAAAAGAGACTTTAAGAAAACGTGTGATTATGCCGTCATTCCTGTTCAAAACTTTTACATTACCCGCTACCAATCCGATCCTTTTATCCCGGACGAGGGGACCAACGCCGTTGCGCAATGCATCCGGCTCCAAAATACTATCTGAATCAACCGTCACCCAGACTTCGCCGGTTGCTTTTTGGAAACCTGCATACAGGGCATGGCGCTTCCCATTGTTAACGGGCTGGCGCAAGGTGATTACCTTCAATGGGGCATCGGAGGCTGCCGCACAAATGTGATCCCATGTATCGTCCGAACTTCCATCGTCCACCGCGATGACCTGAAGTTTATGCCGCGGATAATTGCTGTGAGTCACGGAGTCAATAGACTTGCGTACGAGAGCGCCTTCGTTGTAAGCCGGTATGATTACAGAAATCGTTGGTAATTCAGCTTCGTCAATCGGCGGCATGGGGCGGTAACTCAGCCAAAGACAGATCCTCCAAACCATGACAGCGTAGTGCATACCTCCATAAAGGGCCATCGACCAAAACCAAAGACTCCCCAGGGGAACGTTGGGGACGATTCGGAAAATTTTCTGGATGACACCGGTCCAAATTGCCGCCAGAAGTAATAAGCCGGCCGCCAGAATAATCGCCGCTTTTGCCCATTTCTCCCATGGGGCCGGGACCTGGGCATGCCAAATTTCGGGATATGCCGTTTTCGGTTTCACAGTAAGCGTCTCCGAGAACATAAGTCGTACTCCTTTTCGATTCCATTAAGGAATCCGTAAAACCAATCCCTCTCCTAAGTCAACACGTTTATGAAAGGAGTTGGGTCTTGTTAATAAGGATCCTTCAGCGTCCCCAATTTGCCTGAGTGGTTGAGGCTTGTAGCATCGCGAAAGAATTTTCGACAACGCTGGCCTTTGGAAAAAGGTTAATCCCGTTCTCTCAAGCTTTTTTTGGGGAAAAGCCGAAAATGAAGGTTCAAAAAATACAGGAATCGGTCAGGGGAGAAATGCTTCTCAACAACGAAGTACGGAATTCTTTGAATCGGTAGGGAGGAATGAATAGGAATGAAAGAAAGAAACTCTTAGAAGAGAAATCATGTGATACTGGATGGACAGTCCCGGGTTATCAAGGACCCGGGGATTCTTCTTGACTAAAGTCAGAAGGTTTTCTTCATCTTCATTGGCGAAGTGTTTCCGGACTTTTAAGTTGATTTCGGCGTAATAGTCGTAGTAAAGGTAGGCGCTATTAAAAGAGATAAGGAAGGATAGAGTCAAAAGAAAAAAACCAAAACCCCGGCACCGTTTCACGAGAAATCCTTTCTTACCGCAAAGGGAACAAGCAACCACTCAAAAATAAATTTTCTTTTCTTATAATATGGAGCAGGCTCTTTCTGGTGTCAAGAAAATAATGAATAATTTAGCATGGATTTTAAATCATAATAATGATAACCCATCCCTTTTTCTAACGGCCTAATATTTTTCATCAATTTATTTCAATTTTTGGATTGCAGGCCAGGAAGATAGAAGGGAAGGCAAGTTCTTCACGCGGTTGGAAAGCACACTTCTTCCTGCTTCTTTTTTCTATAATTTAACCAGATCAATATAGAAGCCAAAATAAGGCCTATCGTGTCTGTATAGGTTTCGGGAATCAAACAAAGGATCCCGGCGATGAGATAAAGCGGGCGCCGCCACATAACGATGTGGGTGAAGAGGTATCCGGTAAGACCCGTGGCCACAGCTACGGTCCCAAAGGCAGCCGTGATAAAGCTCCAGCCCACAAATGTGGGGGAGCCCATTCCCAGAAGGGCGGTATTATAAATAAACATATAGGGAACGATGAACGTAATGAACCCCAGCCGACAGGCGTGCCATCCCGTCTTCATCACATTCGCCCCCGCAATGGCGGCCCCCGCATAAGCGGCCAAGGCAACGGGTGGAGTGATGGCGGATAATAGGGCCGAATAGAATACAAACATGTGGGCAGCGATGGGGTGTACTCCGAAATGAACCAAAGTGGGCGCGGCAACCATAGCAGCGATAATATAGGCCGGAGCTGTGGGAACGCCCATACCCAGAATTAAGCAGGAGATCATCACCAAGACCAGAGCCAGGGGAAATATCCCCCCGGAAAGCTCGGTGACAATGGTTACAAATCGAATTCCCAGGCCGGTTACATCCAACACCCCCACGACGATACCGGCGCAGGCGCAGGAAACGGCGATAACGCAGCCGTTTTTGGCCGCCCCCAGCATGGCTTCGTAAAAGCCTTTTAGATTGAGACGGCTGATCTTCCGCATCTCAGCTGTAATAATTAAGATGATGATGGAAATAAAAGCTGCGCGAAAGGGGGTGTATTGCATCATAAGCACGACGACCAAAGCAACGATCGGGATGAAGTAATGGAAGCCCCTTTTCAAGGTGGGAAAGAAGGGAGGTACTTCCTCAGCGTTAAGGCCACGAAGGTTCTGTTTCAGAGCTTCTATATGGGTAGCTGAAAAAACAGCAACGTAATACAGGAGGGCGGGAAAAATCGCCGCAACACAAACACTGAGGTAGGATATCCCCAGGATCTCGGCCATGATAAAAGCCGCTGCCCCCATGACCGGAGGCATAATTTGACCGCCGGTGCTGGCTGCGGCCTCCACAGCCCCAGCCAACTCTGGCTTGTAACCCATCTTTTTCATCAAAGGAATGGTAAAGGTTCCTGTCCCGTAAACGTTAGCCACGGAGTGTCCAGAGATCGTTCCAAACAAAGAACTGGCTACCACCGCGACTTTGGCCGGGCCGCCGGTGGCCCGGCCCACCAGAGACATACTGAAATCTATAATAAACTGCCCCCCTTTGGTCTGTTCCAGAAAAGTCCCTAGAAGAATGAAAAGAAAAACAAAAGTGGCTGAGACCCCGGTGGGGATGCCGAAAATGGCCTGAGGGGTCAAGAACATATGGTCCAGGAAGACCTGAAAAGACGGCGCGCGAATGGTAAAAGGATAAGGGAAATAACTGCCTAAGAGCGCGTAAAAAGAAAAAAATGTGGCAATGATCGGTAGCGCCAGTCCAACGACTCTCCGGGCCGCCTCTAAAAGCAACAGCATTAACGCAATGCCAAAAACGAAATCCCAGAGGGTCATTGGGCCATAGTACCACTCTCGGCCCACGATACGTTGATGATTGGTAAAAAGGTATACTTCAATAATCGCGCACAGGACAGCCAAGGGAATCCCCACCAGGTTGTTTTTTTTACTCGACCAATCTTTGGATGTCGGATAGATCAAGAAGGCAAGGGTCATAAGAGTCAAGAGGTGAACAAAACGCTGGGAATAGGCTTCGAGGGTTCCGAACGCTCCGGTATAGAGATGAAATAAACTGATCCCTACTCCAATACCGCCAATAATCACCTTGATTATTTTTTCTCCCGTATTCAGGGAACCGCTTCCATGAGGCCCAGGCAAAAGATTTCCTCCTGTTGGGAATTCTCACTTGAGACCTTATTGCAGGCGAACAGGCGAGAAAAGGCTTTTTATAAAGTTGATTAAAAACTGATGTGCCTCCTTAGGGAGAGGAGGCACATGATATTAATTGTTTTTAAAAAAATTAGCAAGACTAAGGGCTTTTTTTATTTCGAGCAACCTTTTTCTTTGTAAAACTTTACAGCCGCTTTATGAAGGGGAAGAGGCATCCCCTTGCACATTCCTGCGGCTTTAAAATTGGCCAAGGCTGCATGGTATTTGGAGTATTTGTCAGCCCCATTCCAGAGAGCGGCCAGGATGGCTGTTGTCAGGCTGCTCTCAAGCTTGCTATTGATGATCGTCATGCCCGAGTCGGTGGGGCAAACCACATCCTCCGTGATACCAGTATAAGTGTTGGCGGGTATGATTGCTCTCCCGAAACCGAAAGTCTTGTTCATATAATCCAGATCCGTTTCAGTAAACTTTAGAATTTTCATGGGGCGAGATGAAGTGAGCTCCATCGCCCATCCAATCTTCTCCGTACCCACGGCCAAAATGCCATCGGCGTGTCCATCTTTGATCAGGTTGACGGCGTCACCCCAGGTGACAAAATTCATTTTCCCGCCCAATTTGGCCGACACATCTTCCCAGCTCGTTTTGTGATAAAGGAAGAATTGGCGCCACATGAGCTCGGTGAGGTTTCCCAGGGCAAGCGTGCAAAGCTTGGCTGGAACTTTTTTCTTGAAAATATCTTCCAGCGTATCTGCCGGAAAGTCCTTCCGAACGAAAGCTGCATAAAACAGCCCTTCCTGGGTGGCAAAGATGGAGTTTACATTCTTCGCAGGCTTTTCAAAGGGAGGCTTGACCAACTTGGCCATGCTGGCCGCGGCAATGGTCGTGTGGGCGACATCCAACTCCCCCTTATCCACGCGGGGGATATTTCCTACCCATCCGCCGGGAACCACGGAAATATCCAAACGTGGATAAGCATCTTTGACCACCTTCGACATGCCGGTCATCATGACGTAGCCCACGCCTCCGACAGTCCCTCCGCCGGCTTTCAACACGGCACTGACTTTTTTGGGGTCTGGGTCTGCCGCCAAGGAATTCCCAACCAGCAATAAAGTAAGGCCGAGAATTATAAGGAAATGGATCCAACTTCGGCAATGATGTGATCTCATTTTTGTACCTCCTTGATAGAAATTATGGTCAAGAAAAATTGGGAAAGTTTTTTTCCCCCTGCCACTGTTTTTCCGATATTTACCCCTCCTTTCTCGTTGAAGTTACTTTTATGCTGTAACCCAAAAGGCATGACCTGCAATGAAATTTTACTTTATACTGCATTCGGCGCTTTTGGTCAAATGTTTTTTAAAAAATCCGGGTTATAGTACTTTTCTGATATATTCTATAGCATTGCGGAAAATCGCTAACCCCATCCCTTCTTCCGGAACTCTTTCCCTGGTCCAGCGGGGATGGTTGACAGAATAAAGATAGGCTTCCGGGTGGGGCATCATGCCGAAAAGACGCCCGGTCTGGTCACAGATTCCGGCGATGGCAGCAATGGCCCCGTTAGGATTCAAGGGATATTCCATAGTGGGATTCTGGTAACCCGGTTCGGAATATTGCAAGGCAATTAAATTTTCCTGCTGAAGCTTTTTGAGGACCTCCCCATCTTGGGGGATGAATTTTCCTTCTCCATGCCGTACGGGCAGGTATACCCCTTTCAACCCCTTGGTGAAGATGCAAGGCCCCTGGGAATTCACCTTGAGGTAAACCCAGCGGTCCTCAAACCGGCCAGAGTCATTGCAGGTCAGGGTTACCACTTTTTTTCCATAATTCCCATCAAAACCTGGCAGGAGGCCGGCTTTGACCATGAGTTGAAATCCATTGCACACACCCAGAACAAGTTTCCCCTCCCCGATAAAACGGAGAATAACTTCTTCCAGACACTCCCCGCTTCCGGCGATCTTGGCATACTTTAAGCGGTGAGCCATGGCTTTGGCCGATCCCAGATCGTCCCCATCTAAGAACCCACCAGGAAGGTTCAGGAAATGATAATCATCCAACTGGACCTCTCCCGAGAGGATGTCATACAGGTAGACAATGTCCACGACCTCTGAACCGGCCAATCGGCAGGCATGGGCCATCTCCATTTCGCAGTTGATCCCGTTGCCGGCTAAGATAATGGATTTCACTTTTTTCATATTCTTCCCTCACCGCAATCTAACCACAGAGGATTTATCTGTGAACTCCGTTATTTTTTTCTTATTGAACACAGATAAACACATATTATCATGATCAGTATAAAGTGAAAAATTAAAAGTTTTTTCTGTGTGTATCTGTGAAAATCTGTGTCCCTAAAGATTTAAATTCTGCGGCCCCATTTAAAATCTTAAAGGGCGTTGCCAGGCCTCCTTTAATTTATAGATGTCCGCCTGGACCACGACTTTCCCTTGTAAGCCAAAGATTGTAAAATCTTTTCCTTCGACCACTCTCCCGATTGGGGCGAAAACTTTTCCTTGCAGGCATTCTTCGAAGGCGGCTTGATTTTCCGGATGGACCGTGACCACAAAGCGACTTGGGGATTCGGAGAACAGCAGAACGTCGTTGCGGTCCACTCCAGAAGCCGGAACTTGGCGCAGGTCCAACTCCATACCCAACGCTCCGGAAAAAGCCGTTTCGGCCAGAGCCACTCCCAGGCCACCATCCGAGCAGTCATGGCAGGAAGCGACTACCCACTTAGCCATCGCCCGCCCTAACGCACCATAGAGAGCCTTGGCCCGGGGAGCATTGACCTTAGGAACTTGATTGCCGATAAAACCACAATGGGCAAAATATTCAGTGGCGCCCATCTCGGGGAAGGTCTCCCCTAAAATATAAATCCGGTCCCCGCTGCGCTTGGCATCCATGGTTACGCATCGGCGCACATCCCCAATTACACTCACGACCGAAAACAGAACCGTGGGGGGGATGGAAATTTTCGTATCCCCAATCAGGTAATCGTTCTTCATGGAATCTTTGCCCGAGATGCAGGGGACGCCAAAGGCGGTGGTATAGTCGTAGAGGGCCATGTTAGCCCGTACGAGCTGGGCTAGTTTGTATTCTCCATCGGGAGTTTTTTTCGACTGGATGGGGTCGCACCAGCAAAAATTATCCAAGCCGGCCATATGCCTCATATTTCCGCCCACGGCCAGGTTATTGCGAATCGCTTCATCGATGGCGCAGGCCATCATGTAGTAAGAATCAATGTCGCTGTACCGGGGGCAGATGCCGGAAGAGACGACGATTCCTTCCCAAGTCTCGAGGATCGGGCGCAAAACCGAGGCATCGCTGGGGCCATCGTTCCAAGCGCCCACCAGGGGTTTAATGGCACTCCCCCCTTGGACTTCGTGATCATATTGGCGGATGACTGATTCCTTGCTGCATACGTTATAGCGGGAGAGGATCTGTTGCAAATAAGAAGTGAGATCTTCAGGATCCTGGAAAGAGGGCTCGGGGTAAACCTTTTTTTTCCACCGGGCGCGCAATTCCATCCGGGGATACCCGTTGTGGAGAAAATCCATATCAATAAAAGCGACGGTTTTCCCATTAAAAAGAACATGAAATTTTCCGCTGGCGGTGAATTCACCCAAGACGGTAGCTTCTACTTCCATGCGGGAGGCCAATTCCAAAAAGCGGTTGATGTTTTTTGGCGGGACGGCCAGAGTCATGCGTTCCTGGGCTTCGGAAAGGAGGATCTCCCATGAATCGAGGCCTGCATACTTGAGGGGAGCACGTTCCAGGTGCATCCGGCAACCGTTACAATCCCGAGCCATCTCGCCTACGGATGAGGAAAGGCCGCCGGCGCCGTTATCCGTAATGGCATGATAAAGGCCCAAATCTCGGGCCCGGAGAAGAAAATCGGTCATGCGTTTTTGGGTAATCGGGTCCCCGATCTGCACGGCGCTCGTAGGGGATTCCTCATGAAGTTCTTCGGAAGAGAAGGTAGCCCCGTGGATTCCATCCTTGCCGATCCGACCGCCGGTCATGACGATTAAGTCGCCAGGTTCTGCCCGCTTCTCGTGGGAAGGCTCTCCCAAAATATTCTTGGGCATGATCCCCCCTGTCCCGCAATAAACCAGTGGTTTTCCGGCATAGCGGTCATCGAAAACGATGGAGCCATTGACCGTGGGAATGCCGCTTTTATTCCCTCCGTGCTCTACTCCTTCCCGTACACCCTCGTATACCCGTTTCGGATGGAGAAGCCGGGGAGGGAGGGGCTTGGCATAATCCGGGGGAGCAAAGCAGAACGTATCCACGTTAAAAATTAGTTTGGCCCCTTTGCCGGTCCCAAAAGGATCCCGGTTCACACCCACGATACCGGTGAGGGCCCCCCCATAGGGGTCGAGGGCTGAAGGGCTGTTGTGCGTCTCCACTTTAAAAACGAGGTTCCAATCCTGGTTAAAGCGCATGACGCCTGCATTGTCTTTGAATACCGAAACACACCAGTCTTGCGCCCCCATGGCCTTGCGGATCTCCTCGGTGGAACCCTTGATATAAGTATCAAATAGACTATCGATGCGTTGGACCTCGCCCTCTTCGTTCCAGTATTCGATCAGGCCATTAAAGATTTTATGTTTGCAATGCTCCGACCAGGTTTGAGCTAAGGCCTCTACTTCGCAGTCCGTAAGGTTTTCCCCTAGACTTGCCTTTTTCCGCTCTTCGCGCACCCTTGGGTCTTCAGCATAATTTCTAAGGGCTTTCATTTCTTTTAGGCTCAACGCCAAAACTCGGTCAGAGCTCAGGCGCATCAATTCTTCTTCACTCGCCTGAAGGTTAATTTCCATCACCCGAATTTCCTTTTTTCCTGTCACTCTGGGAACAGTCACGTCCATGCCAATCTCCGGATTCCAGGATAGCCGGTCTTTAATTTCAAACCGCTGGATGAGCGTGTTGGCCAGAAGGCCTGTAGCGATGTGCTCCGCTTGTTCTCTAGTCAACTTTCCCTTGATCAAACAGAGAACGGAGGTGTACACTCCCTCATCGATGCTAAATTTCCGCTGTAAAAGCAGTTCAACCGCCTCCCGGGCTGTGCGGCCAACATTATCCGTGACCCCGGGCTTGTAACCCACCTCAATCGCCCAGTCAAAATCATGACGAATCGGTTTCCCGATGGAAAATTCCTGGATGATGGGATCAAGGAAAGGTCCGGAGGCAACCTTCTCAATCTCCTCCGCGGATAAAGGGGCATCAACGGTATATACATCGATTGTAACCACGGACTCCACGGAGAGGTTTAAATCATCGATGATCCGCCTTTTCATTCTTTCCCCCCGAGCATCCCGGAGGTGGGGTTTCAAGCTGATCTCAACGCGATACGCCATGGGTCTCACCTCATTAGAAATCAGTACTATCAGTCCAGGTTTTTTTAAAATGATTCTTTACTGAAAGCTGATCGCTGATTGCTGACGGCTATAATCTATCTAACCTTGACCGATTAGACATTTAAACGTTTATACTCTTTTGCCTCCCTGCTTCCTGTGCCGACGAGGCAGGCGGACGCTCGGGAAATCTTTTGGGAAAGTTTTGTCGACAATGACCAAGAAGCCCAGATGCCCAATGCCAACCCGGCCGCGCCGAGCAAAAAAGGCAATCCTTGCCCCCAACGGTCGGCCATCAGCCCGCTGATGTTGGGACCCAAGAAAAATCCAAACATGCGGGTTGTAAAGAAAAAGCCCATGCTTGCCCCGCGGACTTTTTCTGAGGAGAGGTCGGCGATGGCCACGCGAACCGAAGGGGAATAAATTCCCAATCCGGCACCGGCAATTGCCAGGACCAGTATCAAATGCCAGAGCGACCCACCCTGGGAAAGCAGGATGACCGCCACCGTATAGATGCTCATGCCTAAAAGAATCGGCTTTTTTCTTCCCTGACGGTCAGACCATTTCCCCACCGGTCTCTGCAAAAGGATGTAAACAACGAAGTATGAGCTAAAAAGCCATCCTATCTTTTCGGGGGGGATCCCCAGGCGGGAGGCCATTACCGGCAGAAGGGTAATAATCATCCCCCAGACAAAGGCCTCAGCAAAACCAATCCAGCAAAGCAAACGGATGTCGGGTAAGCGCAAGGAGGAAAAGCCGTATCGTTCACCCCAGGTTAGTTTTATTTCATGGCGCTGGGGGGTTTTTCCCTGGATGAAACCCCAGAGCATGCTCGTGGCCAGCAGGGCCAGGACAGCGCAGCCGAAGAAAGGCAGATTTAACCCTCCCAGGCTATAAAGCATTCCTCCCAAGAAGGGCCCGACGGCAAACCCGGCCATCTCAACACCGGAAAGTAGACCGATGGTTTCCCCCCTTCTTTCCACCGGCGATTGATCGACGACATAAGCCGACAGGGCAGGCCAGATCATTCCGGCCCCTACCCCATGGAGAAGGCGAACCAAGAAAACCTGGGGGAGGCTATCGGCCAAGATGTAAAGCAAGGCTACCAATCCATAGCAGGCCATCCCGCCGACCATGAAAGGTTTCCGGCCAAAGCGATCGGAGAGGCCTCCAAAAAAGGGCTGGACCAGGAATTGGCTGATGGTAAACCCGGAGACAATTAGCCCGAGTTGGAAATTGCTGGCCCCTTTTTCCGAGACATAAATGGGAAAGAGGGGGATAATGAAACCTAGCCCCATTACGGCAATGGTTCCGGCCAAGGCGACCAGGATTAATTCTTTCTGGAATAGGCGATTCATAGGGAAAAAGCTTGATTTTTTTTATTTAATGATTAAAATAATTTTCGATCGCTGTTGCTTTTTGGGGACTAAGATGATGAGCCATGCAAAAACAACACGAGCCAGCTAAGAAGATATTTTCAACTTATCACAAGAGACAGATAAAGGTCAACTGACCGGTGGACATGCATAAAAGTCATAGGCCATCCTTGATCTTAGTCGGGACCGTTCACCGCGATCCCAAGGGCTATGCCAGATTATTCCATCTCCTGGAAAGAGAACGCCCAGCTCTTGTTACCGTGGAAATCAGCCCTTACTCCCGGACCTTTCGGGTTCAACAATCATCTTTGATTCGGAATACCTTACGCGAAAATCTGCGCAGGATCCAAAAAGAAGAAGGAAGGCCGCTGAGCATAATTCTTGCTCACAGTCTGATCATGGGAATTTTTTTTCTCCTGAAAGAACCCTTTGAATGGCGGGCGGCAAAGTCGTATGCCGTCCAATGTGGAGTTCTTCTCCAAGATATTGATCTTTCTCTTTTTGCCCAGGATAATCTTGCCCATCTTTTTGAGCTTATTGCGATCAAGAACCTACGAACTTTATTGCATTTTAACTCCCCTTCTTTTGCGGATCTGGTGCAATCTCAATATTCCCGGGCAGGTTTTCTTTTTCATCATCCCCCTTCCATCCGACTTATCCCCAAAGCATTTCAGGAACGGGAAGTTTATATGGCTGAGAAAATCCGTAAACTCGCCCAAGGAATCAACGGAGGAAAAATATTGCACGTGGGTGGTTGGGAACATCTGATTGATTCCCCAGGGGGGAACTTATTCTTAGGGCTTCTTAAAGATATGCAGCCTAAAAGAGTCCTGTTATCAGCCCTTGAAAATTGAGAGGTGATAGTCGGGCAACACGGGAAAAATCAAAAGAAAAAGTTTAAGGTTGAAAGGGTTTAAGGGCGGTTGGAAATTTATCCACAAAATCTGTGGAAAAGATGTGGAAAACTTAAGGTATGAAATCTAAAATGCGATAAAATCTATTGCTTTTTTAATAACTGCCTAATCTTTAATCAATAAAAATATTAATAATATTAAATAGTTATTTCAAGATAGGCTATGGATTTGAATTTCGAAGGATCAGGAGCAAAAAAATCCACAATTATCAACAGTCTTCGGGGAGCTATTCGCGAAAAACCAAGAATGCAGCCCATCTCCGGCTGCCCTCACTTGAAGAATACGGCCTGGTTTCTTTCTTGGACCCGACAGCATATAGCCGAAATATTGAAAGGAGGTTTCATCATGCCGAAGTATGAGTTTCTGTGCCAGAAATGCAACAAAAAATACTCTTTAGCGATGACCTTAAAGGATCGGGAAGAAGGTAAATTTAAATGCCCGAAATGCGGAAGCCGTAAAAATCAACCGCTTTTTGGCAATTTTTACGCCAAAACTTCTAAAAAAAGTTAGGCCCATCTAAAAAGAAGGCATAATCTGAAAGGAGGGCTCAAATTTACAACCATTTTCCGTCTCCGATGAAAGAGAGGCGATGGGAGGAGAGGATTGTCTTTTCCCTTTTCTTCTTATTCACCTTCTCTTTTTTGATCCCGGCCGCCTGCAAGCACGCTCCGGAGGCATTGCCGAAACCCGAAGGAACTTCCTACGTCTTTGAGGCCGATGACAAAATAATTTTTAAAGCGCTTTCCCGGATTCTCAAGGATCGGGGTTTTGGAGAACCTCGAGTTGAGGCCGATAAAGGTCGCTTAGAAACCGACTATCTGGTCCAGGAGGACTGGAGAACCAAGGTGGTTGCTACGATTAAAAAAGTCAGCCGGAGGGAAAGAGAAGTTACTCTTGCGGTAATCACCGAGCAGAAAGACTCCAGCCCTTCCGGCTGGAAACCCAAGAAGCTTATGGGCAAAGAACAGTATGAGACGTTCTTTGGTGAAATAGAGATGCAGATCTACCGGGAGTGGTATAAGGGGGAATAGGGAATTTTTAATCAGTGCTTTTCTTGACCTGCAAAAATTCCGGAATCCCGTCTTATAAACGGTCCTCGATTCCGGTTGGGCGAGAGAATATATTCTGATGGGAAAAACCAAAACAGAAGCAGAACGTTTTTCCAGATATCAGGAATTGATTGGTCTTTTACTCAAAAAAGATTCCTTTAATAAATCCGAAATTTATGAATCCCTGCCAGGTGGACTCGGGGTCAGGTCTTTACTCTTGCTGTGTCGCTCCCCACGCGGGAGCGTGGGGGCCTGGGAGCAAATCTTTATCCTTTGTGGGAAAGGGGACGCTGCTTAAAGTCATTTTTTTCAAAAAATCAGCGGTTTCCTTACCTTCCAAAACTGGCGTGGGCGCAATTGGTAGGGCCATAATTCAACTCCTTTTTTCCCTGGTTTCTTTTCATCCCCAATAAAAAAATAGTTTTCATCTTAATATTTTCATCAGTTTTTCCAGAGGCAAGGTATTGATTACGTCTTTGGCCTCTATCCATCCGCGCCGGGCCGTGTAAACACCGAATCTCATCAATTCCAACTGAGCGGCGCTGTGGGCATCCGTGGATATCGCCAGCTTCGCCCCCATTTCCTTAGCCAGGCGCGCATCAACATCCCGCAGGTCGAGCCGATCCGGGTAAGCATTGATTTCGAGAATCACGCCATAATCGATAACCGCCTGGATAACCTCCCTCAGGTTGACCTTGTAAGCTTCTCGCTCCAGGATCAGTCTTCCGGTAGGGTGGGCAAGAATGTTCACATTGGGATTTTTCAGGGCTTTGACTATTCGCCGGGTCATCTCTTTCTCTTCCATGTTGAAGCGGGAGTGCACGGCAGCAAGGACCACGTCGCATTCTTGGAGAATATCATCTTTCAAGTCCAAGCTTCCATCTGCCAGGATATCCACTTCCACTCCCTTGAGGATGCGTAAGCCAGAGAATTGGCTGTTTACAGTTTCACTCTCCTTTAAATGCTTGGCCAGCCCTTTTTCGTCCAAACCTCCAGCAACGCGTACAGCTTTGGAATGATCGGTAATGGCAATATAGGAGTAGCCCATCTCTTTTGCCTTATCGGCCATTTCTGCGATGGAATTCTTACCATCCGTGGCGGTGGTATGCATCTGCAAATCCCCGCGGATATCAGACAACTCTATCAATCTGGGTAACATCCCCTGCTCTGCAGCCTGAACCTCTCCCCGGTCTTCCCGCAATTCAGGTGGAATAAAGGGGAGCCCCACAGCTTTAAAGATATCCTCTTCCTTCGCCCCGCTTATCCTTTTATCGCCCTGGGATCGGAATACTCCATACTCATTAATTTTCAGGCCCAATTCTTTAGCGCGATCGCGGATGGCCACATTGTGAGCTTTCGAACCAGTGAAATAATGTAGGGCCGCTCCGTAACTCTCCTCATCGAGAACCCTTACATCCACCTGCAAACCGCACTGCAAGCGGATGCTGGATTTGGTTTCGCCCTTGGCTATTATTTCGGCCACCTCCCCATATTTGGTGAAGCGGTCCATTACCCGGCAACCTTTGGCACATATGGCCAAAATGTCCAGGTCCCCAATCGTTTCTTTCCGCCGGCGGAAACTTCCTGCTGGACCCAAACGCCTCACCCCCGGGACTTCTTTTAAATATTCCAGAAGGGCTTGAGCATAAATAAACCCAACTGAAAGTTTGAAGCGTCCCATCCCGGCACGGTATTTTTCAATGGACTTTAAAACCTTCTCTTCTGTTTTCAACCCCATTCCGGCAAGATTCCGCAATCGCCCTGCTTGCGCCGCTTTTTCCAGGCGGTCTACCGAATCCACACCCAATTGATCTTGCAATGCCTTAACTTTCTTGGGACCTAGCCCTTCCAGTTTCAGAAGCTCCGTCAAACCAGCGGGAACCTGGGCGCGTAACTCTTCGAGAAAGTGACATTTCCCCGTGGAAATAATCTCCTCGATCTTTTCGCGGATTGATTTACCGATCCCCGGGATCTCCTCCAGGTTCATACCGGTTTTGACCATGGACTCCAAACTCTGGCTCAGGTCTTCAATCGTCCGGGCTGCGTTGCGGTACGACCGTACCCGGAATGGGTTTCCTCCTTCAATGTCCAGGATGTCCGCAATTGCGGTGAAGATATCCGCTATGCCTTTGTTTTCCATGCCCGACCTCTCCACGAAGGATGGAATCGGTGTAGGGGGGTTATAGGATATTACATTGAAAAATTTTCTTTTTGAAGGTTGTTTTTCCGAGGAAGGAAAAGATGCAGACAGTTTAGGTAATTCCAAAATTTATATCAATTCTGCCCGCTCCAATCCATAAAACACTTTATCGACAAAAACCTTACAGGGGGAATCCCCGCTGGGGAAACATTGGTATTTTTCTTCTTCTCGTTCTCGCCAGACGCAGGCTTTACAATCCCCGGGAGTAAGAGCGTTCATCAACCAGGTAATTTCCGCTTCAGTCAGTTTAGTCATTGAATTTTTTTTACCCTCCATCGGCTATCATTTTTCGTTGGTAAAATATTCTTTTCTGCGAAAAAAGTCAAATCTTTTCCTTCATTTTACCATCATCATAAAATTCCTTAATAAACCTTTTTTTAAATTATTAAATTATCACATATTTTGCGTAGGTGGAACAGAAAAAGGATAATTTCCTGCCATTGTAAATTCCATGAATTCCGGAGTTACACCCTGACCGACCTGGTCAACACCATCAATGCAGCCACCGGATGGGGCTGGAGCGTAGAGGATCTGCGCCGTTGCGGCGAACGGATTACCACCCTTCAGAAAATTTTAAATATCCGCTGCGGCTGGAAGAAGGAACATGATTTTCAGTATCCCAAGCGATTTATGGAGCCGGTGCAGGAGGGGCCCGCTGCCGGTAGGATTCCGGTTGGATTGGAGGAGGCCATTAGGGATTACTACCGGATTCGAGGCTGGGATGAACAAGGCCAGCCGACTCCAGAATTAATCCAACGGCTGGGAATGGCAGAATATACAGAGGAATGATCAGCGAAGGGGTGAAAGAGCCCGGCCCTTTCTCCCCTATTCAACGGAGCGTTCTGATAATCCATGAAAGTAAAAATAAATTTGAAGGAACGGGAATTTCCAGCGGGAACGAAATTCACCCAGGTGGTCAATCTGATTCGGGAGGCCAACAAGGACGAGCCGGTAACGAAGTCCTTAATCGAGAAGACGGGTCAGGATCATATCACCTTTATCCTCAACCAGCGAATCATCCGACCGCAAGAATATAATTCCATCGAACTTAAAGACGGTGACGACATTCGCTGGATTTACCCTTATGCGGGAGGGTAAGCCGCCGGAACGAATTGATGCGGCGCTCATTTAAGATTTTCATTTCTGTTCCTGGCCTAAAGTATAGACAATCTCTTCCATTGATTGAACCAACATGCGGAACGGTTCTACGGAATTACGCAAGGTTTCCTCCGCCTGCTTGCGTTCGGTTACATCGGTTACGAAATTGATCATGGCTGGCTCCCCTTCCCATTGAATCAGGGCCACCTTGCTCTCCAGCCACTTTGTGTGACCCTCTTTATGAATAAATCTGGAAACATAAGTGCTGGGCGGGGTCTCCCCGCTTGCCCAACGGAAATATTTTTCCGTTATTCTTCTCTGATCTTCAGGATATAAAAACTCCGTCAGTGGCTTCGAGAGAAACTCCTCCTGAGAATAACCCAAGAGCTCTGAGCATTTGGGGTTGGCAAAAGATATTTTTTCTTTGACCGAAACCCATATTCCCACCGGGGCAAGATCCAATCCCGAGCGATACTTTTGCTCGGAGGTCTTGAGCATTTCTTCTTCCCGTTTCCTTTCGAGGAAGTGCTGGGCGTTGGTGATGGCCCCGGCAATTTGATTGCCAACCTTCTCCGCAAGCTTTAGATCGACTTGGGTATAGGCATCTGTCTTGGTGGAGAGAAAGTTTAGAAGTCCAATTACCTGATCTTTTGCCCTCAGCGGTACGAAGAGCAAAGATTGAAACCCCGCCTCGAAATAAGGAAGCAAGTCGGGGAACCGCTCTATGGCTTCTCCCTGGTTTTCTCTCTGAATGAGCAGGCTCGCCCGAGTCCTCATGACTTCTTCTGCGCTCGTCCCAGATAAGGGCAAAATGTCTCCTGCCCGGCGATTAGCCATATCAAGCCCTGTTACGTAGGTAATATTGAGGGTGTTGTCTTCAGGGTTAAGGATCGTAGTAGCAACCCGGTCGAAGGGGATGAGCTTTCCCACTTCGGAAGCAAATTCAGCGAAGCGCTCATACACCTCTTGCAGATTCATCGTGGAGCCTGCAATTTTGCCGATCTCGGTGGCGATGGCGTTTTCTCGCACCAGGCGATTTGTCTCTTCTTGCTTATTCCGCAATTCCTCTTCTAATTTCTTTTGAATGTCGAGTTCCCTTTGCAGCTGTTCGTTGACTTTCTGTAATTCGGCCGTACGCTCGCTCATCCGTCCTTCGAGATTGCGTAATTTCTCTTCCGCCATCCCCCGCTCAGCTTCCAGCCGCTGGCGCTCGGCACCTTCCTGTTGCAGCTGTTCCTTGACTGCTTGCCATTCGGCTGTGCGCACGTTCATTTGCCCCTCGAGGGCACGCAATTTTTCCCCGGCTTCCCGCAGTTCCTCTGCCAAGCGTTGGCGCTCGGCAATGACCCGCTGGAGTTGTTCATTGGCCATTCGGAGTCCAGCGGTACGTTCAGAAAGTTGTTCTTCCAGTTGGGCGTGGGATTTTTTAAATCCTTCTTCTGCCTTCCGGAATTCTTCCTCTATCCGTTTTCGTTCGCTTATTTCTTTCTGGAATTGTCCGTTGACCGCCTGTAATGCGGCTGTGCCTTCGAATATTTGTTTTTCGAGATTGGCCCTGGATTCCTTGAACTCCTCCCCCAGCCGCCGCAGTTCTTCTTCCACCCTCCTGCGGTCGTTGCTTTCCTGCTGTTGTCTTTCCTGAATTCTTTGTAGCTCCGTTTTATATTCGCCAATTTGCTCTGCCAGGTGAGCACGATCTTTTTTTAATTCTTCTTCCTTCTGTTTTTGTTCCGTAATATCCCAGAAAATCCCCAAGACACCGGAGATATCGCCTTTTTCATCCTGGACAGGGGTTTTCACCATATGCCTGATTCCTTCCTGCCCATTTTGGATATAACGATCCTCAATGTCTTCCGGCTTCCCGGTTTCCATAATTCTTTTATCGTCGGCAATATATTTTTCAGCCAGCTCTCTGGGGAAAAAATCATAATCGGTCTTGCCAACGATCTGATCCGCTTCAATTTTTAAACCCTGGGCGTAATTTTGGTTACAGGAAATATAAACGGAATTCTTATCCTTAATGAATAATTTTTGAGGAATATTCTCGGCTAAAGTTTTATATTTGCTCTCGCTGGATTGGAGTGCCACTAACGCCATCTGCCGCTGGGCCTCAGATGCCTTTAATTCAATAATTTGGTGGCGCATCTCTACCAAATCATTTATGGTTTTTTCAATCGTTATGAGTTTTTCCAGCGTTTTATTTTCGCCTTGCATCTGAAACCTCCAATAGGTATTTATCCATCCCCGCCTTTACTCCTTCAAGTTTAATGTCGAACGCAAAACCCAGGCCGCTATCAATAGAATAAATTAAAATTTAACCCCTTAGCAAAAAACAAAATTTTTTAAAGTTAGAGAAAACCAAAAAATTAATAAGTTTTATTATTTTAATAAGTTAGAAAATAATTATAATAAATCTTTCCCAGAAATTAATTAATGATAGTTTATAACTATCTCCTGCATTATGTCAAATAATTAACAGATTGATAATTTTTTTGACAATTTTGGATAAAAATGGAAAATATTGAACAAGAACAAAAAATAAGTAAAGAAAATTCATTGCTATAAGCAAAAACCAGCTACAATGGAGATAATAAAGTAAATCGGCTTTTCCATTTGACTCATGTTGCTGTTAAGCACAGCTTATATCGTGGCTCGGGGGCCAGGGGGCTGAGCGCCGGCAGCATCGGCCGGGAGAAAACCTTGCAGGAAGGGATTGGCTGGGTTTCCGCATATTGAGGC
>JAHJQK010000052.1 GCA_018819135.1 Pseudomonadota bacterium
ATAGACTATTAGCTTGTTTATGTGGAAACTCTTGTCAGCCTTTCGGCCCTGTAACTTGCTAAACTTGTAGCTCTATGGTAAATGTAACATACAGTCAATAATCCTTAATAGTCTAAATATTATGGGCTGAAAAAATGCTGAGTATTAGAACTGGGGATGAAAGCCGCGAACCGGTTTGGAATCAGTAAAAAATAGACTCAAAACAAAGGAGAAACAAAGATGAAGAGACGTGCTGATCCAGCGCAGAGGTCGACCGGCTAATCCTGGAGGCAAAGAAAGCCGGGGTAAAAAAAATCATCATCACCCATGTGGATTTCGACTTCTGTATGCGAACCGTCGAAGAGCAAATCCGGTGGGCGAATCAAGGGGCCTACATGGAGTATGTTTACTCCAGCCTTTCCCCTGCCTGGCATACCATCACGATCGAGGAGATGGTGAACAAAATCCGCAAAGTCGGGCCCGAGCGCTGTATCTTGTCCAGCGATCTCGGCCAGATGCATAATCCAACGCCCGTGGTCGGATTGAGGGTCCTTTACATGCTATTCCTGGAGAAAGGCTTCTCCGAAGCTGAGATTGCTACCATGTGCAACAAGAACCCGTCTAAGCTTTTGGGCCTGCAATAGCAAGTTTTCATCGCTGCCATCGGATATGCCCATGGCCTGCCCCGGAGGATTCAAAAGGCGGGCTATGCTTTCTGGCGGGGCAGAGAATAAAATATGCTTCTCCTCCGGGGATGGAATTCTTCCCTTTGGGCCTTCCTTTGGATTGGAAAGAGATCCTGGGCGAGGAGGTAGAAATTCTGGGGCCCAACGTGGCTCCCCATGAATTGGCCCGGGCCACCGGGATGGTTCTAGAAGAATTTTTCGTGCCTCTCTCCCTGACCATTCCCCGCGAAATTTTGGGATCCAATGAAATCCGGTAAACGATCGTTTCTTTTGGGAGGCAATCCCCGCATTGTCCATCTTAGATTCCTCTTGACGAAACTTTGCCCTTTGGTAAGATATTTCAGCAATTTTTATCGAACGATGATTATTTGGGAACATCTTTTGAGGTAGAGGAACAAATTGCTATGAATCCAAGGTAATGGGGAAGAAAAAATTGGGGATATCTGCTTCTGAAAAAATAAAGGTCGTAAAAGGAGAAAGGAGGGCAAGTCAGATGAGAATAGGGAGAATTTTGGTAGTGTTATTTTTGGTCGCCGCCCTGATGCTGGTATCCGCAGCCGGCCTGGCCGGCGCGCAGGACCTGCCGAAGACGCATTTCAAGGTAATTGGCTATCACAGCACAGTTATTATGTCCATAAAGGACGAGTTACCGTTCTGGCGCGAAACGCTGCCCAAGGCATCGAACGGCGCCATCACCGCCGACATCACGCCGCTTGACCATATGGGCATCGACGACAAAACGATGCTGCGTCTGCTGCGCCTCGGCGTGATGGACTTTGCCACCATGGATATCTCCAAGATGGCGGGCGACGACCCGCGTTTCGAGGGTATCGACCTGGCCGGCCTCACGCTCGACCCGGCCAAGGCGCGCGCCGCATGCGAAGCCTACCGCCACGTGCTCGACCGGCAGATGCAGAAGAACTGGAACGCCAAGCTGATCGCTTTCGGCGCCAATCCGCCGCAGGTGTTCTGGTGCCGCGACGTGATCGGCGGTCTGAGCGACCTCAAGGGCAAGAAGATCCGCGTGTTCAACCCCACCATGCGCGACTTCCTGAGCGGCATCGGCGCAACGGCCGTGAGTATGGCTTTTGCCGAGGTGGTCCCCGCGCTCAATCACGGCGTGGTCGACTGCGCCGTCACGGGCAGCCTCTCGGGCAACACGGCGGGCTGGCCGGAGGTGACGAAGTCGCTCTATCCGATGTCGGTCGGCTGGAGTGTCATCGTGCTCGCGGTAAACGTGAACACCTGGAAGCGGCTCGACCCGCGCACGCAGAGCTTCCTGCTCGAGCAGTTCAAGGCGTTTGAAGACAAGGTGTGGAGGACGCAAAAGATGGCCATGACCGAGGCCGACAACTGCAACACCAACAAGCAGCCCTGTACGTTGGGCAAGCCGGCCAACATGACCATCGTGCCGGTGAAGCCGGCCGAGGCCCAAATGCACAAGGAGCTGGTGGAGGGCGCGGTGCTCGCCGGCTGGGCGAAGCGCTGCGGCCCCGAGTGTGCGGCCGAATGGGACAACACCGTGGGCAAGGTGCTTGGGTTGAAGGCTCCGGTCAAATGATGACCGCGCCGGTACGCCTTTCGAGGGGGGCAAGATGGAATCGGTGATGGCCATAGCGCACCGGCTGAGCCGACTCAGCCTGTGGTTCGGCGGCACGCTGGTGCTGTTGGCCGCCGTGCTGATCGGCATCGACGTGCTGTTGCGTAAATTGTTCGAGACGTCGATCGGGGGCGCCGACGAACTCGCCGGCTACGCCCTGGCCCTCGGTACATCCTGGGCGCTGGGGGCGGCTCTTCTGGACCGTGCGCACATCCGCATCGATTCCCTGTACGGACTCCTTCCGCGGGGGCTACGCCTTGCCCTCGATCTTGTCGGACTGGCGCTGTTCATCGGCTTTTTCGGGCTGATCGCGTGGCGCGGCTGGAGCGTCGTGGAGCAGTCCTGGGTGTCGGCCTCGCGAAGCCATACCGCTCTGGCTACACCTACGGTGATTCCGCAGTCGGTGTGGGTCTTCGGCCTGGCGATGCTCGTCGCGATTGGTGGCGTGCTGTTCGTGCACGCCGTCCTGCTCATGGCGCGCGGCGAGGCGGGGGCAGCGGCCCTTGCGATCGGCACCCGATCCGCTACCGAAGAAATCAAAGAAGAAGTCCGCTTCTTGAAGGGGCGCGGATCTGACGGGGTGGTGCGCTGATGCTCGGGACGACCCTTTTGATCCTCATCGGGCTGCTCGCCCTCGCCGTGCCGGTGGCCGCCGGGCTCGGTATGCTGGGCCTGGCGCTGGGGGCGATCTACTCCAAACTGCCGCTCAGCCTGGCGATGGGCGAGATCTCCTGGGCGACGTCGAACAACTTTCTGCTCGTTGCCATCCCCTTCTTCGTGCTCCTTGGCGAAATCCTGCTGCGCTCGGGTATCGCCGAGCGCATGTACAACTCGCTCGTGCTGTGGGTGCCCTGGCTGCCCGGCGGCCTCATGCACACCAATATCGCGACGTGTGCGATGTTTGCGGCCACGTCGGGCTCGAGCGTCGCCACCGCCGCCACGATCGGCACGGTGGCTCTGGGCGAGATCCGCAAGCACGGCTATTACGAACCTCTGTTCCTCGGCACGATCGCCGCGGGCGGCACGCTCGGCATTCTCATCCCGCCGTCGATCAACATGATCGTGTACGGCGTCCTGACGGATTCCTCGATTCCCAAGCTGTACCTTGCCGGCTTCATCCCGGGAATCGTGCTGGCCAGCCTGTTCAGCCTGACGGTGCTCATTTTTTGCATCGTGCGGCCCAAGTGGGGTGGCAAGCGCACGCCGGCGAGCTGTGGGCAGCGGGTGCGGGCGCTGCCCGACCTCATCCCGCCCCTCGTGATCTTCATCGCCGTGCTCGGCTCGATCTATCTGGGCTGGGCGACGGCCACCGAGTCCGCCGCGCTCGGCGTGATCGCCGCGCTCGGCATCGCCGCTTGTCGCCGGGCTCTGTCGGTGAAGATGCTGCTCCATGCTTTCGAGGGCACGATGCGCACCACCGCGATGATCATGGCGATCTTGATCGCGGCCCACTGCCTCAACTTCGTGATGGGTCTGATCGGCCTCCTCGCCAAGGTGAACGACCTCGTTATGGGGCTCAGGCTGACCCCAACGCAGCTGCTCTTCGCGGTGATTGTGTTCTACGTCATCCTCGGGATGGTCATGGAGACGCTCTCCATGATGGTGGCGACCGTGCCGATCATCGCGCCGATCATGTTCAAGGCCGGGTACGATCCCATCTGGTTCGGCGTGCTGATCGTGATCCTGATGGAGACTGCGATGATCACGCCGCCGGTCGGCATCAACTTGTATGTCGTGCAGGGCCTGCGCGAGCGCGGCCGCATCAACGACGTGATCATCGGTGCCTCGCCGTTCGTGCTGACCATGTTCGCCATGCTTGCAATTATCTCGATCTGGCCGAACATCGCTCTCTGGCTGCCAAAGATGGCGGCCAACTGAGCGGCACGCCCCAGGCGTCGCCGGCGAACCGCTCGAGCAAGATGTTGCCGCCGGTTGGGCTCAACCTTTACATGATCCAGGGCGTGAACGGTCGCGGCTCGTTGAACGACCTGATTGTCGCAGCGATGCCGATCGTGTTGGCGACGCCGATCATGATCTTCTTGCTGGCAGTCATCCCGGGGATCGCCACTTATCTGCCAAAACAATTTGATTGAACCCCCCGGAGCCATTTGGACGGGCCGGATCGTGATGGCCGGAAAGCCCGCCAACCTGCTGCAGACGGATATGATCAAGAAAGCTACCCCGGGCTTTAAGAAGGGTAATGAGTGACGATGACTGAGGACTGAGTTAAAAAGAAATACGGAAAGGTGGAAAAAATGGACAAAGAACAGATGAAGGGGCTCTCTCCCCGCCAGATCCGGAAACTCATCCGGGAAGGGAAATGGGACAGAGACACTTCTGGTTTGGCTCCCGGCTATGCCCAGGCCAACCTGGCCATCATTCCCCAAGACCTGTCCTTCGATTTCTTGCTCTTCTGCCAGAGAAATCCCAAACCCTGCCCGGTTTTGGAGGTCACCGAGCCGGGCGACCCGATTCTTCGAAAGATCGCCAAAGGAGCGGATATCCGTACCGATATCCCCCGCTATCGCATCTACCAAAAGGGGAAATATGTCGCGGAAGTGAAGGATATCAGGAAACACTGGCGCAAGGACTTGGTGGCCTTTCTCATCGGCTGCAGCTACACCTTCGAAGCGGCGTTGTTGAATGCCGGCATCCCGTTGCGGCACATCCAGGATGGCTCCGCGGTTGCGGTTTATATCACAAACATTGCCTGCGCGCCGGCCGGCATTTTCTCGGGGCCGATGGTTGTCTCCATGCGCCCCATTCCCCAGGAAATGGTCGTGCGAGCCGTCCAGGTTACTTCCCGTTTTCCGGCCACCCATGGGGCTCCCATTCATATCGGCGACCCCAAGAAAATTGGTATCCCAGACTTGAAGAAGGTGAACTGGGGCGACAGGCCCCGGATCGAAAAAGGCGATGTGCCCGTATTCTGGGCCTGTGGAGTCACCCCTCAGGCTGTAGCCATGGAAGCGAAACCAGAGCTGATGATTACTCACTCGGCCGGACACATGTTCATCTCTGACGTCAGGGATGAAGAACTCGCCGCTTTATAACTCTCCCCTTGATCTGTGCCGATGGGGCTGGCCTCAATGCCCCATTCGGCTTCAGCTCGGCAGAGAGAATCCCGCTCAGGATCAATCCCGCTCCCATCCAGCCTAGAAGAAAGCGCAAACGAGGGTTAGAACGTCCCCAAAATTAAAGGGTAACCCTTGAGCCTGGTCAGCAGAAGTCAATAAGTATAATCCCAGGAGGGCCAGGAAAGCCCCAAGCATGGCTAAGCGGGCAGGCACCTGCCGCCAAAGAATTATGGATAGGAGCGGGACCAGAATGATGCTCAACCCGGTGATAAAGCCACTGCGGGAGGCAGACGTAAAAACCAGTCCCCAGGCCTGGGTCAAAAAAGCGCCAAACAAGAAGAATCCGATGATGATGCCCGGCATTAGGAATTCTTTGGACCATGATCGCCGCCTGGACCAACCTACGGGTAAAATTAAGAGGCCAGCGAATAAGAAGCGGATAAAAAGAAAATGAGCCGGGGAAGTTTCCACCAGAGCTTCTTTTACGACGGCAAAAGAGGTCCCCCAAAAAATGGAAACTCCAAGCAACACTCCATCCGCAGCAAGATGCGAGGAAGAAGAGGTTTTAGCCTTTAGCAAAACGTCCTCTCAAATTCTTAGCATGAATACCATCGTATCAATGGCTCTACCCGACGAGGCTCCGGGGGTCGCGGGGCTCCCAGCGGCCGGCGTCCACCGCGGTGATAAAGCTTAATAGGGAGTAATTAAAACGCTCCGGCTCCTCCAGGTTCAGCGGGTGACCGCTGCGAGGATAAATCTCCAACCCGGCGCGGGGGATGTTCCGCTTCATAAATAAACTTCCCTCTATTCCGGGCTCGTCCTCATCACCCAACATGATGAGTACGGGCAGAGATATCTTTTTAACCTCTTCACCCAGGTCCGTGACGGACGGTCGCTGCCGCTGCACGCCCAGCAGGGTGTAAGCCGAGCCCATGGCTGAGTGTTCCTCGAACTGCCGGCGGAATTCCTCCCAAGCCCGGGGGTTTTTGTTTTGCAGCTGCACCCGCGCCGGCCCCTGAGAGTAGCTGCCGGAGACACTTTTCATCCCTTCCTTCATCATCTTTCCGGCCATCTCGGTCACCCTCTTATGGAACTCCTGGCGGTTCTGGCCGCTGCCATAGCCCGAACCGGCGATGGTGAGGGAGCGAGCGCGTTGGGGATGTCTCATTCCAAACAGCAGAGTTGTATAGCTACCCATGGAAAGCCCGCAGATGTGGGCCGTCTCGATAGCCAAGGCGTCTAACAGCCCCTTTACATCCCTAACCTGTATATCCTGGGAGTAGGACTGTGGAGAATCCGGTACGTCAGAAGGTAGATAGCCCCGGGCCGAGTAGGTGATAGCCCGGTAGCGGCTGGAAAAAAAACGCACCTGCGGCTCCCAGCTTCGCCAGTCCCCGGCGAACTCGTGCACAAAAAGGACCGGGATGCCGCTTCCTGCTTCCTCATAATAGAGGTTTATGTTGTTGACGAATACCGTAGGCATAATATCCTCCTATATTTTTCCCCAGCGCCCCACCACAAAGGCGCCGGTATTTAGTTTCTTCCGGCGTCCTTCGAGCTCAATCTCAGCGGCAACATGGGTGTTATCTTCCTTTTGAAAATGAATGGCAGTTTTGATCACTCCTTCTACAGGGGCAAGGGAGCGTAATTCATCCGGGGATCTGAAAATCGCCTTTTCAAATAAGGTGTGCTTCTTGTTGGCCTCCGCCCTGCGGCGTGAGGCCCAGGGGCTGAGACTGTTCAGAGTCGCCACTACGATGGTCCCTCCCCTTTTAGTCACTCGAAATAGCTCGCTGAAAGCCCTCCGGCCATCCTCGATGAACTCAAGCGTGGTTACCGACGCCACCCGATCAAATGAGCCCTCCGGAAAAGGCAGGTTCGCAATATCCCCTAAAACCGTGCGGAACCAGTATCCCCGAGCCTTTGGCCCCGCCCGGTTGAGCATGGGCATGGAGATATCAAGCCCGATTACTTTTGCCCCGCGGGAAAGCATATCAAGAGTGAACACTCCCGTGCCGCAGCCAGCATCCAGGATAATCTCTCCGGGGGCCGGATCCAGCAGTTCCCGCAGCAACTCCCCTTCATATTTTTTTATCAGAGCGCCAATGGGGGTTGCAAACCACCTGTCATATTCTTCGGGCCATTCATCAAAAAGCCTGCTTTTTTCCTTCTGGAGAATCAAGTTAAGCCCCCTCACCCTTACAATCAAATTAAAATTCCCATGGGGTGTGGAGAGAATGTTTTTCGGTATAGATAACTTTTTTAGCATACTTGGCCAATTATTTCTATCCTCCTGGGAGGCTCCTCCTTCACTTTTTTGAGGTCCCGAAAGTTTATTCATGAACCGGCACCTCATGCTGCCCGCGCTCATCGCCCTGAACCCCTGGCCATGAATAGAGCTTCTCTAAAAGTGCAAGGGGGCAAGGCCGGCTGACCCATTGAACAATGGAAAAAGGTTGAAATCAAAACTGAAAAACGGTTATCATGGGTGCGGAAATAAAAAGTTCTTATCTCTTAGGGTGAAAGGTTGAAGGATGATCACCCTCAACAGATTGATAGAGGGAACGAAGCAACGAAAGGAGGAAAAGGCATGAATCGATTGCTCATGATGATCCTTGGAACCTACCTGTTGCTGGGGGTTGGCCTGGCATGGGGGGATGCCACGATGGAAACAACGTTCCGGACAGGCGGAATCAAAGGTGCGGGGGCTACCGAAGGAACAACGATCCGCCGTTACCAGGCTAACAAAATGGTTGAATCGTCGTCTTCCAAATTCACGGGCGCCATCCTCTCCCGCCTTACCGGGGGAAGCGAGAGTATAAATATTACCCGTGTCGATAAAGGGGTCTACTGGAGTATTGACCCCAAAGACCGGACATACAGTGAAAGTCCGATCGAAGCCTTCCAAAAAAAGGAATCTCCCCAGGAACGGGGAGAAAAAGAGAAACCCTCTATCCGCATCACCAAATCGGAATTTTCGGTGAAAAAAACCGGAGCCTCAGAAACGATCAACGGGTTTTCGTGTGAGGAATATTTGCTCACCTGGCTCCTGGAATGGGAAGAGATTGAAACCAAAGCCAAGTCTCACAGTACCATGACCACCAATCTCTGGACAACACCCGAGACAGCAACGATTCGTAAAGCCCAGGCCGAAGAGAACGCCTTTCATAAGGCCTATGCCCAAAAATTGGGCGTGAGTCACTCACCGGAGGAAGCCAAGCAGATGGGTATGACGGCCTTTGCCGCTGCCTCAGGGGCCCCACCGGAGGAAATTGAAAAAGGAGGGGCTGCCGCTCGCGAGGCAGAACCCTCTTCCGATTCCACCTCTGGTTTACCGGCGAACATCTCAGGACTTTTAAGCGGACTTAAAGGACGTATTCTGCAAAAGAAGGGGGAGGAGAAACCCTCGCCGACGGGGAAAGATGCACCTTTTTTTAGCAGCACAACGGAGGTAAAATCCATAAATATCGATTCCGTTCCGGCCGAAGTATTCGAGATCCCTGCGGGTTATACGAGGAAATAAAAGGTCGTACAGGATTCCTATTTGCATGTATCCGGTATTACAAAGGGAAAACTTGTTGGCCAAGAAAATTTAAAAAGATCCAAGAAGAAGATTAGAAATCCCTGAATAGATAGGATATTCCCAGCGATTTACCCAGGAGGGTCAATTCTTTTACCGTATTGGGGGGCAGCGGGATACCCTCCCGCAGGAAGCGGATTTCGGTGCGGTATTCCGGCTCCCCCGGCATGAGAATTTCAGCAGCATGCTTTGCTTTTCCGCTCTCTTTGATACTTTGGATATAGCGGTCCATATTCTGCTTAAATTCTCCCCCCCCCAGAAAACAATCGGGGTCCAGGGCCATAAAGGAATGGCAGGTTCCCTGAATGCCGCTTTTGTCTTCTTCGTACAGGCTTTTGATATTCCGGGTCCATTTACCCCCGGTTAAAATGGCGGTAAGGATCTCATGAGCCAGAACCATCCCGTAGCCCTTGTGTTCGGCAATCGGGGTTAGAGATCCCCCACCTTCATACCCTTCATATGGATCGTCGGTCGGGAGACCGTTTTTGTCAATGGCCCACCCCAGAGGAATTTTTTCTCCCTTTTTGCGGCAAAGAATCAGTTTCCCGGAAGAGACCACGCTGCAAGAAAGGTCCAAAACCACCGGCGGATATTGCCCCGCGGGAAAGGCATAAGACAGCGGGTTGTTTCCGACGATCCGTTCCCGCCCCCTCCAGGGAGCCATCATCGGGGCGGAGTTGGAAACGATATAACCGATAAAGTTTTTCTTTAAAGCCATCATGGAAAAAAGCCCGGCCACCCCGAAATGTCCGCTGTCCTTCACCGAGACCCATCCGATGCCGTATTCCTCCGCCTTTTTGATAGCTCTTTCCATACAACGGTAGGCCACCATGTGTCCCATGGAACCATGAGCTTCCATGAAGGCGGTTGGCCCTTTTTCTTTGACCGCCGTAAGCTGGCATTTCGCCCGCACATATCCCTTCTGCAGCCGCTGGATGTAAATCGGAAGCCGGGTCACCCCGTGGGTTTCAATCCCCCGGAGATCGGAACGAACCAGAAGGTCCGCGACAATCTCTGCCTCTTCGGGGTCCACGCCGGCTTTGATATAGGCTTGTTGACAAAAATTCTTTAAATCTTCGAATGCGACCCTTTGAAAATCATTCTGCCCCATAAAATTTCCTTCCATAATTATTAGGACGCAGATTAGCGCAGATAAACGCAGAAAAAATTTCTTTTATTTCAAATCTTTAAAATCTGCGTCATCCGCGTCCAAAAATTTTCTTTACCCCCCGGCTGCGGGTGCGAAAATAAATACCTCATCGCCATCTGCCAGCCGGGTAGAAGGGTTGGCCTGGTGCCCGTTTACTAAGATCATTTTTTCAACCTCAGGTGCAATTTTTATTTTATCACAAAGCAGGCCTACGGTCGCATCCGGGTCAAGCTCCAGTTTGAAATTCTCTTTTTCCACCGGGGAATACTTGGCCAAATAGCCAAAGAGCTGGACGTCGATGATCATAGGCTAAGCCATGGTCGGATAAATTTAATTTAATAGGACGCAGATAACCGCAGATAATTATTTTCTTTTTAGTTTATCCTGATAATCTGTGTACATCCGTGTCCAAAAAGGAATTTCCTATACAATTAAATTAGCCGCCTTAAATATTCAGAAGGTATATGGGATTGTCCCGGACCATCCTCGTCAGATGCTCTTTGGGGATTCCTTTTTCCAGGAGAACCCGTACGAACATCCTTAGCCCTTCCCAAGGAGGGGGATTATGAACCTGCCCCAGGTCCGTGGCCAGAACTGTTTTCTCCGGGCCCACTGCTTTAATCATGGCCACAACGCCGTCAATCCCTGCTTTGGTAGGCCACATGGGGAACATGAAGATCGCCAGATGTTCAATAAACACTCCCATCCGGGCCAGCTCTTGCTGTTCCTCGATGGTGCCGTTGATGATATACTCCGGGTGGTTCAGGTAAAGGCGCTGCACCCCCTTTTCCTTGGCCGCTTTGATCAGAGGTCGGACTTCGGGAATGGAAAGATGTCCGGTCGCCAGCATGATGTCGTGAGCGGCAATCAGGTCAATGACATCATAAACTTCCGGCAAGAGGTTCCCTTTCTCATCCAGCACGGTAAGGGGCTTTTCCACGATCTTTCTTTTTTCCTTCTGCTGCATGGAAGATCCGAATCCGGGCCCGCCCATCTGCTCTAAATGGTTTTTCGCCGACAACGTTGGAAACCAAACAATCCGCGCCCCCAGGGCAATGGCCGCCTCCACGGCAAAAGGATTGATCCCTCCCACGGCATTGTTCAAGACCACTCCTCCGTAAACATCAATCCCGGACACTAACTTCCGCACAAAATACATCCGGTCGGAAGTATATCCATGGTGTTCCTTCAAAACGACGGCTTTCAATCCATAACTCTTGGCGCCCTCGGCAGCTTCCACGTGATCCACGAGGCGGGGAAAAAGGCTGGGCGCTGAATGAATATGCATATCCACCGCCCCCTGCAATATTTCTAAATCTTCACGCATTTTGGTATCCTCCTTACTTCGTATTTTTTATAATCAGTTCTCCGGCAATAAGCGCCACCCGGCAAGCCGCCAGCGACCGCCGAGCAGGCCAAATGTGAAGCGTCGATATATGCCCATGCCTCACGTTCTTCTCATGCACCGAATCCAAAGAAGCCTGCTTCAGCGGAAAGGCGTGTTCGATGAGTCGGGAACGATCAGTAGTCATCTATCTTGCTCCCTGGCTGGATATCCATCACGTTGGATTGCCGATACGACGCGGGCCGTGTTCAGGTTCCGTCCTAATGAATCCGGTATTTGCCGAGACATTTGAGTTGCAGATACCGGGACGGTTGGTTGCGGATAGTTGCGCTTACTTCCGGCCGCTGGAGGACCCTTCTGGTTGCGGATTCGGTGTGGCCCAGTTGCGGATAGTAGCGCATTCACGGGGTCACCTGCTGTTCATTTAGGACATAATAGGTGGCGCGAGCAGCCCCTCGTTTTTCAACCAACCGCATTTTCTGAAGCTTGGCCATATCTTTCCTGACGGCCTGATCGGTAACTTTTAATTGGGCGGCGATTTTCGGGACCTTCACTTCCCCATTCTTCAACAACCCCCGCATGATCATTTTCTGGTTGGGGGTTAGTAGGTCTACAAGTGCGGGTTTAACCGCAAAGATAGGCTGCGCCTTCTCTGCTCTAAGTTTTGCCAGCGACTTAGAGGGCCCCTTGAAAACCACGGTGAAGTGGCCGTCGGTAATAGAAAATTCTGGAGCCGACAATCCCATGTTTTTCGTTGCCATGACCATGCGGCGTAATCCGTCACCCTGTTCTTCGATACGCTCGAAAAAGGAAAGCCCACGGGCAATATTGGGGTTCCGCGAACACGGCAGGTATTTAAGAGAGCGAAGTTTTGCCAATGTCAAGGGTGGTGGGGGTAAGCCCGGACTAAAGATCATGATCCGGTCGGCGTATTTCTCGACACGGATGCCCGCTCCGCGAATTCCGTAGTCGCGGTGGGCTACAGCGTTGATAAGCGCCTCGCGCAGAGCCTCGTATGGATATTCATTAAGCTCGACCCGGGCGAATCCGCGGACCGCTTGGGTATGTCTCATGTTCCGGATCAGAAAATCGATTGCTTCCTGAATGGCCCCCGGCAAAGGCTTGTGGATATTACGACGATCGATGGGTTCACCCTTTTCGGCGCCCCCATAAGCGTTGGCCGCTATCCGGATCTGAGGGAAGACAGCGTCAGGTGTCTTCCCAAAAAGGAGCAGCCCTGCCGCTGTGGGCCGATGTCGCTGGTGTTTTTCGTCATACCAAAGCAGACCCCGACTGAGTAGAGTCCGCTGAATGATTGCTTGGTTTTTCGGTGGTATATTTAGGACAGCGGTGACATATTGCCTGGTCAGATCCGGATCAAGATCTGTGATGTCCTCTTGCTTGAGCAACTGGGTATCGAAATCAGAAGCGGCGCTTAGTGTTTGAACGAACTCGGTTTGCTCTGCAATAGAGGGAGTCAGCCCGCGGTTTTTTAAAATCGGCAAGAGCGCGTCCCGTATAGACTGTTTCAAATCCTGGTAGTTGGAAAACCTTCGATAAGTATGTCCGGTTTTGGAATCGCGCACTCGAGCAAACAACTCCTGCATTTTTTGGTTGCGGTCTTTGTCGCGGCCCGCCTGGCCTTTGACAAAAATTATCATAGGCATTTGATGCTTTTCGGCTCGAAGGTATTCTCGGTGCATTGCTGACAGACCATCCGGCCCCGTTGGCCCGTATTCTAACCCGATAATTCCTATGTAGACATCCGAGGAGTCCAGTTCAGTTAGATAAGCTTTCTGTGCGGGCAAGGTAGAAGCAGGCAACCGCTCAAATAAAACAGCCTCACAGTGACGGGATAGAAAAGGATCCGTACTGATTAGTTCCGCACTCGCGACTCGTTCATTCTCCAGTTCTTGCTGAACGGAGCTTACAAAAACCTTAACTTTGCTCATGTGTTGGATCCCGTTGCCGCTTGGGCAATTTCCTTTACACTGATTAAAACGCTTCCCTTGGCCTTGGCGAGTAGACTTCCAAAGGGGTCTTGCACTCGAACGAGCCTCGGACTCGGTATGGCGCAATTGTAGACGGCATAGAGCCAATACCCGTCCCGCATGTTGCATTCTTTGACCCATTCGTTAGCTGATACCTCTGCGTCTCCCCTTTCGGCCCGGCAATGATAACGATCTTGGTTTCCGACTTCATCCCGTTTTTGCCAACTCCGCTTCCGTGATCTGCCGCCCTTCCCTCACGCATTCGTGAATCAACGATTTGCAGCAATGTTCAAAAGCATTCATTTAAGCTTCAAGGAGTCCCATTCCTTAAGGATGGCTTCTTGTAAAGCCCCGATACTTACCAAAATCGACGAAGATCGGCCACGCAGTGTGTGACCAATTTCGTTGCCAGCTGAATCTTTGATAGGTACAGATTGGCTACGCAGTGCGTGGCCAATTTCAAGAACATGCGGAACGTCGAAGATTGGCAATTTCCGAGGCGCTGCGTCGGAAAAGTCAAGAGCATTCGATTTTCCACGCACTGCATGGATTTTTTCGGCCGCCTCGGATTTCGCACGCACTGCGTTCGAAATTCTTCTCTGGGTTGATTCCATGTGGGCTACAGATTCGCTACGCACTGCGTAGCGAATCTTCGGGTCACCAAGCAGTAGAGGATACATCAGATAGAATTGCCGGATAAAACGGAGGTTCTGTTCTGAATAGCCTGTGCCAAAATCACGGGTCAACTTAGCAGACAAATCTTCAAGTAGCTGATCGCCATACCCCGCTCTTTTTCGTCCCATCTGCTCCTCTTCAACAATCTCCCTTCCGATAAGCCAGTTGGCCACCACTTGGGTGGTGTTGACGGTCCGGGACACGTTTGTCCGGGCCGATTCCAGGATCTGGCGGATCCGTTCATACAGTGGTGTCTTTTTCCTTCCGGGCAAACTTACCGGCTTCTCGCTCACGATTCCCACTCCTTTAAAACGACTGCTTTCCATCCAAAATTTTTAGCGTTCCATGTCTCGTAGCATCTTTTTTATGGAACGCAACTTGACCGTAGGACGCACACGCCTGATCCGCCCTTTCTCATAAACGACCACCCTCGTGCCGGTTGCCGCTGCTGTCAGTTCGGCATTCCGAGAGGCACGTCGGAGGGCATTGTCAATTCCTTCAGCGTACTCTTCGTGCCTTTCCCGTGAAACTTTCATTCTTTGATCCCCACAACGGACCGGTTAATCAATACCTAAATACCTAACCCCATATCCCGCCATGCAAAGATGTCAAACCAAGTTCTTAAAAATCAACTGGTTATATCTTCAGAGGTGTCCGGTACCTATCCCCTTGCGTTTCATCCGCCTGCAGATAATTTCAGAAACCGCCCCGGAATTGCAAAATGACGCCTGAAGATGTGCTCCCCCTTTCGCCATTATTTCTAAATTTGGGCGATGACAAATAAGAATATTCGCTTTAAGCTGAAAACCTGCACAAACCCAAGAGACTAATCTGTAATCCTGCCCTGGATTGGCGGTCTGGAAGCCATTCGATGATGGCATTTTGTAGGGCAGCTTCTATGCCTTCCTGTGCTTTTTGAAAATCACCAAGGTCTGCTTCTGATTTTTCCGCTGCATATAATTCAAACCGTCTTAAGGATAGCACTTCCGAAGTTTGAGCATTGTACTGAAAATTAAATGTTCTCCCTTGCAGTTGGCCAGCCGGAGTTCGATGCTGAACCAAATAGTGGGCGCAGATTTTATTTCCACTCGCTGCACCGGAGACATTTCCCGGCAAAACAGGCTGTCTGAATTCTTCGATCAAAGCATCGACAAGCGGGTGGCCCAATCCGGCAAGTTCACAATTCCGAACCCGCAAGGCCAATTCGCGGTCGAAAGTCACCCGCTCATACCGAGGGGCCAGCCGATACGATTGCCTCATGGAATCCGGCGTAATCAATAGCCAGAAATCTCCATCAGGTATGGCAGCCCCACCCAATTTGAGGATTGCATTCCGGACCCACTGACCCAGTTCTCCGAGAGTATATCGGCCCTCAAGCTTTTTGAAGTGTTCAAGATTAAAACTGCTTAGATCCTGACTCAGGGTATTCAATGCTTCCCGGGCTCGAAGGGCTTCTTCGAACATCTTCTGCATTTCTTTTTCGGTGCGCCGATAATCTTTATCCACGAGAGCCATTTTATAAAGATCCTGGTAGTCGGGACGGCTGCCAAGATAGCCAAGGATATCCGTTCGGAAATCCTCCATCGGCCTTCCCTCTTCGTCGATCTTTCCGATGGATCCCGCAATCTCCAATAACTTTCCTTCCAGAAGATCGTAAATCCGCTCCTCCACCGTATCTTCCGCCACCAGGTTGTAGACCTGGACAGTATCCTTTTGCCCGTAGCGATGGACCCTGCCGATGCGTTGTTCAACCGCCATAGGGTTCCAAGGCAGATCATAATTGAAAAGAATGCGGCCGATTTGAAGATTAATTCCTTCCCCTCCCGCCGAGGTGCTGATTAGGAAATGGGCGCCATCTTTTTTCCAGAAGGCCTCAACGGCTGCGATCTTATCCTCAATCGGGCCGCCCTTGATTGTGGCGATCCGCCCCAAGCCAAAAATCTTCCCCAGCTCTTCCTTAAGAAATTCCAGGGTGTCCAGATACTGGGTGAAGATAACAAATCTCTCTTTTGCTTCCGAACGGGATAAATCGCTGATGGCCCGTACCAGCGTGTCGAAGCGCCTGTCTCTTCCATCCGGAACCAGGGATATCAGTTCCCGCACCTTCTCAATCTCGTTGGGGATGTCTGCTTCAGCAAAAACTCCGTCTTCCGCCTCCTCATCCGGATCAAGAGACCAGGTTGTGGTCTCATAATCCTCTTCCATTTTCTTTAGAATGCGCCGCCTCACTCTCTGCACATAAGCTTCCGCATCGCTGTTCATCTTCTTTTCAAGACCAAGGATCTTCGTTGCCAGATTCAGCATCTCATCCTGGATCCCCATGATCTCTTCGGCTACCGTGGCTCCGGCACGTCTCTTAGCCTCAAGCTGGATTTGCTTTCGAGTGAGGAGAACGAGCAGCCTCCGCCGCAGGGCCTGAAGAATGGCCCTTGGGCTCGACGACATGATCTTCTGAAATGTGGCCATTACAAAGCCGATGGCCCGTTGTTTGCTCGTTGTTTTTGCCTGATGAATGCCCGCCGCATCGTATCCCTCCCGCAGGTAATCGCTCAGTTTCTCATAGAAATTGCGCTCCCGGGGGGCCATGCTGAAAGCTTCGGTGAAAACCTGCCTCCGGCAAAAAATCGAATTCCCCTGGACATCGGTTACTTCCCTTTTGGTCCGCCGGATCATTACACGCGCAAGCAATCCCCTGTGGTTGGAAACATCATCCGAAGAGGCAAAGAGCTGGTCGTTCAAGAGCTGGATCAAAGACCAGAACTGGAAGGCATTTCCCTGGTGGGGAGTTGCGGTAAGAAAAAGGAAATCCCGCGTGTGGCCCCGCAAAGCTTCTGCCAGCTTATAGTTTAGCGTCACATTCGTTTTATTGCCAGTGCGGATCCGGGAAAGATGGTGGGCTTCGTCGATTACGATTAAATCCCAGGGAGGGGCGGAAAGAAGCCTCTGCACCCTTCTCGTAACCTTTAGGGTGTCAATGGAGGCGATAACTAAATGATGGGTTTCCCAGGTTGCCGAACCATGGTCCAAAAAATCCTGATTCAGGATTTCGAAGTGCAGTCTAAAGCCGTTGGCCAGCTCCTGCCTCCAGTTGCGCGTCAGGCCGGCAGGGGTAACGATCAGGATCCTTTCCGCCTCTCCCCGGGCGATCAACTCCCTGAACAGCATCCCGGTTTCAATGGTTTTTCCCAGCCCGACCTCGTCGGCGATAAGGAGGCGACGGTCGCGCATGGCCACCAGGTCGTGGACCAGAAGGATCTGATGGGGAAGAAGGTTTACCCGGCTGGAGCTGAGCTCACCGCCGTTGTTGGAATAGATAAATTCAAAGGCAATCTGCTTGAGCCGATAGAATTCGGGATCATCCAAATTTCCGGCTGCCAGCCTCTGCCATAGATCGGCGGTCGATTCCAAAAGTTCGAGGGGGATCGTTTCAAGTTTTCTCCCTTCCGGAGAATCAAAAGCCACATCCGCCTGATATACTCCGGCAAACTCGGCAATCCTTAAAACCTCGCCCGTACCCAATTCAGGTCTTGAAGGAACTCTGACCCGATCATAGAGTTTTAGAGAGCTATTTCCATTCGTTCCGTTCATGTTAGATTAAAACCCGTCATAAAATATTCGTTGCCGTTTTGATCAGATTGTTTTATGGGTGAACCGAAGATGGGCCTGAGGCTGACCCGCCGATTGCCCCCAGGATCAAACCAGAAATCATCGGCTCTTTTCAGGGATCTTCGAAAAACAATCTGGACCTGCCCGAGGTTCGCTTCCAGTTCATTGGCCCGGGAAGTCAGGATATTTCGGATTCCAAGGGAGACTTTCATAAAATTCTCGCCGGACCCTGCTTGGAGGAGAACTTCCTCCAGGCCCACCACGCAAAGCTTATTACCCCTGGAAAATGGAAATACCTCTTGGCGCAGCTCCCGTAGAAAATCCAGGAAGCCCATCCTCTTAGGATTCGGCGGAAATCCTTTTGGACGATAGGGCTGAAGCATCCGTTCTTCAATCAGGAGATAGTTTCCCATTTATTCTCCCATTTTTCTCACCCATGGTCGGGCTGAATACCATCCGCAGAGCTCCCTCTACTCGTTTCAAAAAGCGGCACTCCCTCCATGATGTTCAAAACCCTGTCAATATACTCTTTCCAGTCCTTTCTTCGCTCGCGGGCGAAGCGCAGGGCGGCCCTCAATTTCGGCCGCATGTGGGAAAACCTTTCCAGCCAGGGGGCAACGGATTCCCCAGACCAGGAAAGGCCGATGAAGAGGTGAATTAGATCGACGAGTGGAACATTATGAACGATGGGCCTGCTCATCTCATCAAATAAGGCCATCTGGGGCTTCTTCTGCGTAAATGACGGCTCGAGTTTTTCCTTTATGGAGTTCAGCCGTTCATCCGGCTGTTTTACCTTGAAATACCTTCCCCTTCCGGTCCTTCCCTTGATAATCAGACCCGCTTTCTTGAGGTCTTCCGCATTGACTTGCATGGCCCTCAGGGCTTTGCTGATTTCGTTGACGTTGATTTCCATTTTCGTCTCGAGAAGGACTCTGAGCCACGCATAGGAGATGGGATCCACGTCTTCTTCCAATTCGGGGGGCAGAGGTCTTTCCCGGGTCACCAGCTGGTCAACAATCGTGCCGATATCCTGGAGAGTCTCGTGAAGCCTGAATTCCTTTCCTTCATAATCAACCACTTTTCCGTAGTGGCGGCTGTAAAGCTCTAAACATTTACCGATGCAGATGAGACGCACATCATTGGCGTTCAGGGGTTCATTGCCATAACGGCCGTCTTCGATGGCCTTGAGCTCGGTTCTGGCCTTTTTCCTTACCTCCTGCCTAATCCCCGCCCAAGAACGTGTCTCTGGTTCAACCCGCCGTTTTCGGCAGACATGAATGAGATCGTAGGATATGTTTTCTTTATCCATCAAATGGAGGGAGGATTCGGATTCTCCATGGATAGGATAGACTGCGGAGATTTCAAAACCTGTATCGCACAAAGATTGCAAGAGGCCTTCCCAGACCAAGCCTTCTTCATCGGTATGGTGAAAAGTAAAGACCAACAGGCCATCATCCGGCAGCGACTCATGAATACGGGTAAAAGCCCCTTTTAAGCCATCGAAAAAATCCTGCCTGCTTTTTCCTCTGGTCCGGTTTTCAACAATTTCTTCGACTTTTGGAGTAAATTCAGGAGTAAAGTGTGGGTAGGTATTTTTTAGAACCAGTCTGAGCCAGACGTAGTAAAAATCCGAAAGTTCAGAATAATTGACATTGCCCACATAGGGGGGGTCGGTAACGCATAAAAAAGGCGAAATCTTGGGTTGGAATGAAGAACTATTTCTGCACTCAAGAGCCAGGGGAGAATTTTGCACTCTATCGACAATAATCTTTGACCGTTTCGAATCGGCCTTTGCTTCAATAAAGTCCCAACAGTTCTCTTTAAATGCCAATCCTTCCTGCAGCAAAGAAAGTTTAGACTCAAAAGACCCCATCGCAATCCTTGGAATGCCAAACACATTATTTTCGGTTATTGTCAACTTCGGCTGAAAATCGTGTCTGGCAAAAACGCCTTGAACTGTTTGGCCCCCAGCGGACTTTCGCTCAGCCATGTAGCGGCAAAATTGGTTATTCAGCTCCAGTGCACCTGAAAATGAACACAACAACATCTCCCGCAATCTCTGATCCGGCTCTTCCATGATCCCCGTTAGCAGCGTAGAAAGGGCCAGGAGCTGACGTGGGAAAAACATTTCGCGCCAGTATTGGTAGTGGTGCTTGATCATCTGATTGGTGTTATATCCGATTGGGATCTTGCTCGTGGGATATGGAAGGTTTCCTTTATTGTTTTCCCAAAGTGAACCTGCTTTTTGAAGCTTAGCCCTGTCCGCCGGAGTAAATCGCTTGAAGAATTTTCCGTTTTTGGGAAGAAGCAGATTTTTAGGGGTTCCTCTTAGCCCTCCCTTCGCCTGCTGCGAATTTTTATGATTCCCAATTATTGGCAAAGGAGTATCCCGATCTTCTTCATCGTCTGAATTCGTCGGGAGGTAAGCCAGGATAGCATAAGGTCGAACTGGAAGGCGCTGTTCTTTGGGAAGGCGCCTTATACTTTCGATGATCTTGTCAGCGTTCCCGCATTTGCAGAGAAACTTTCCCTTGGCAGGAACATTCCCTTTCCTGGGATCATAAACATGCTGGCAGGAAGGGCATTTTATTTCTCCTTCGGGAAGGGCTCCTCTCCATTGCCAGACCGCTTCGCACTCCGGGCATAACAGAACCGTCAGGGGCACCCTTTTTCTTTTTAGCTTCTTATCCTTTAACCTGGGCTGTCCAGCCTTGGAGCAATGGGGACAGACCACCTGGATCGATTCCTGCCTCCCATTTGATCTGGGGGTATAGCTCCAGTATTGAGTCGGCCTTCCTTCACCGGCGCTCCCCCGGGAAGCGTTTACCATCATTGTCGGATCGGCGATAAGGGAGGCGACAGCAATTTCCCAGTCATAGATTTTTATGCAATGCGGGCAGGTTACGTCAGGATGATATTGAACCGATGGAGCCTTGTGAGCAATGATGTAATCATCAAAGAGAGGGATCTCTCTTTTGCAATTTGGATCGGTGCAGATAGCGTGTTTTACCCAGAAGGTGTAAATCACGTCCGCTTCAATTCCCGGCTCCGCCTCGGTCCGGTAAAGACCCAGCAGAGTATCCCTGAGAGGCTGGCCCCTGTTCCATTCCACTGGCCGCTCCGCCAGGCGTTCGAAACCATCCTGAAGCTCTTTCAGGTCAACCGGCTCAACTTCGGTTTTGACGATGAACCAAGCAACCGGATTCAGATCGATTCCGATGACCTTACATCCCAGCCTGAGGGCTTCGACCACGGTCGTGCCGCCCCCCATGAACGGGTCGAGAATTGTTTTTCCCGAGGTATCGGGGTCGTTCGTATGATCTTTGTAAAACTCTGCCATCAGGTCAACGGGTTTCCCATCCGGCCCAAAGGCTGGTTTCAGCGCCCCTAAGAGTATGGCCCGGAAGACACATGAAGCCCGACGGGCGAACCATTTGTGCATCTGGTAAATGGGTTTGAAGGAATTTCGCTCAGGGACGGCGAGGCGGTTGATTTCCACGATGGGGAAACCGACTTCAATGGCGCGGGGGATGGTTTCTCCTGAATTCATAGATGGATATCCGAAGGCATGGCTATGGAGAGTTCGGTCGTTTTCCGAAAAACAGCATCGGCGGTGACCAGCACATCTGCCCCGATTCTCACGGCTGTGGCCAGGACCACCGAATCATTGGTAAGCAGGCCATACTTTTCCTGGTAATGGAAGGCACTTTCGAAGAAATCTTCGCTGGTACAAGGCTCGTATCCCAGGCCAAGATTCACCAAGGCCTTTATCTTGTCCCTGTAAAGGCCAAGGCTCTTGATCGCTTCCGGCTGTCTTGCCAGCTTCCGGGCGGCATTGAGACCTGAAACTTTCCCCAGCATTTCCGCTTCCGCCAGCATCAACCTGTGGGTGAGTTCATGCCATACTGTTTGGGGAAGAATGCAGGTCAGTTCTCCGGTAGAGCAGCGTCGCAAAAGACGCTGAGCCTGACGGGAAAAGCTCTGCTCTGCATACAGAAGTATGTTGGTATCAAGAACGCAAAGGCTTGCATTGGCAATATCATCAAGGTTCATAAGTTCCAGGCGTCCTCTTCCAGGATTTCCTTAAATTGATTCTTGCTGATGCGGATTGGCCGTTCACAAAAAAGCTGATAGGCCTTCTCCCGCTTTTTAGGATCGAGCGCTTTATCGCTCAGATAGGAGGCGAGGGCATCCTGGATCACGTCGCTTAGAGGTCTGCCTTCCTCCGCAGCCCGGCGTTTCGCATGCCGGATAATTTCTTCATCGAGTAGGGTTCCCACTTTCTTTTTCATGACAAACTCCATTCATTCCATGGGTCCGAGAAGGAGCCAAGGTGTCAAAACCTCCATCAGGCTTAAGCCTCCATGACGATAAAGAGACTGGGAAGGATTAGGGGCCTGCGGCTTATTGTGATAGCGGCCCTTTATGACCGCCAGGCGCTTCGCCTGATTTATAAAAAGCCCCGGTTCTTCACCTGGAAGAGGCTCTTCCGCAGGAAACTCCGCAAATCGTTTTCCTTTCAACGGCCGGTCCGATCTGTCCAGATTGCGGTCGCTCAGGCCCGGGCCGAAAAACACATAGCCATGGTCGCTGGTCACAAGAATAGAGCGTGAAGCAGGAAGGGCCTGTACAGTCCTTTGCCAGACCAGATCCATGTTGTCCCAGATCCCATCATAAAAATCGGCACTTGAGGCGGTGCTGTCCATAAACCTGAGGTCCGGAAAGCGGTGCCATACCAGCGTGGGTTCCGGCACATCATTGATATGCTGCGACTCATTTGGATTTTGAAAAAAATGGTAGCGGATGCCGTTTCCCTGTAAAATTCGATTCGATACCAGTTGTGAAGGTCCTAACAACGGAAGCCCAAAGCCCAGACATTCGCTTATAAAGTACTCAGTCGTGCTTGGTATTGCCGAGCAACCGACAGCGCACTCCAGAACCGGCCTATGGGATCTTTGGGCTAATTCCAGAAACTTGGGCAGCTCTCGCAGGGACGATCCATCAAGGACAACGACGCAGGCATTTTCATTGGATCTAAAAAAATCCGCAATCGTCTTTGCCGGTCTCTCAGCGGAAGTAAGCTCTCCGAAATAGGAATCGGCTGCGGCAGTTAACAATGACTCCATGTCATTAACCAGTCTTTCACCGGATTTAAGGTACTCCGATGGAACATCTTTGCATTGATGAAAACGATCAGCCGTCCATACTTCATCCATTAGCCATTTCTTTAGGCGCGGTAAACGAGGCTCAGGGCGGGTCCAAACATCCAGGTAAGACGGATTTATCATCATGATGACTCTTCCTCATCCAGAGATCCGTTTTTTTGGGGGATCTTGGAAGTAATCCGCATCTGGGCTCGATAATCTCCGTTTTCAAAATGAGGCAGGGATTCACAAAGACCTTCAACTTTGGCTTTATCCATCGGACCAGGAATAGAAAGGTCGATTTGCACTTCCAAATTGCCGCTTTCCGTTAGAGAACCGCGAATGGCGCTCGGGTAATCCGCCAGATTTGCTTTGTGATGGCGGGCAAAAATCCGGAATTGCACGGACTGAATTATCGGCCCTTCGATATCGGAAAGCTTCCCGGCAATTTCCTGTCGGAGATCCCCTTTGGTCCGGCAATTCAAGGTTCCTCTTTCCTCAATATTCTGGAATGGCGTTGGAATTTCCGGCTTTGAGACCGGTTCTACCGGCCTTGGCTGAAATACGGGAAGAGGGGTGTTAACTGGTTCGGGACTTGGCGCATGAGAAGAAGAGGGCCAGGGGGAAGCAAGGATTGCGCTGGGCAATTCCCCCGCTCCAAGGGTTACCCTCTCACCACAAGGATTCTGTCTGGTATGCTCCAGGCCAAGAATACGATTTCGATCTTCGACCAGCGCGACGATGGCTTCGGGAATTTCTGAAAAGGTTGTTGGAACCGGATAGCCCAGAGTGTTCCGATAAGTATGCTCCACCTGGGAAACGGTCTGGCCGAAAAAACGATGGAGGTTTTCTTTCAAATGTTCCTGGAACAAAGTCCGGGGATAGATCTGTTTGCGGATATGATCCATGATTCCTTGCTTATCCCACGCCTGGCCAAGAGATTCGAGGACAAAATCCGAGTCATCCGGGCGATCCGCCCACTCTTCAATCCGAACATACCAAAGTCCGGCAGCCTTTATAAAATCGCGGACGTTGGCCCTCTCTTTACCGGCAATGCTTTCATAGCGATTTCGCCTCTCCGCCGTGCTGGCGCTCGGCGCCAGAGTAGTGGCCGCCATGGATCTTTTCGCAGCGACAAGAATATCCTGATTGTTGAGATGATTCGCATTCTCTTCCTTTGGCTCCAGAAGAAGGATTTGATTCCGCAACTCAGCTCCGTGATAAAGGTCATGGCGTTCAAACGACGACAACCGGCGCGGGCTAAGAACAAAGCGCAGGGATGTCTTAGGCAGCTGATTAAGCGCGTTTCGGGTTGACTCCAAATCTGTAAAAACGACAGCCTGCAGCGGTTCTTTAAACAATTCCTGCTTCCAAATGGTCTTAACTTCTTCCCTGGCCCGCTCATCCCCGAGTCGGATGGCTTCGATTTCCACCTTGGCGTTCTCATTTTCTTCCAGATCAAAAAAGAAACGTCCCTCCCGTTCATGGAAATAGGAGCCGAAGGTTCGGAAAGCTTGGAGCGTGCTTTCAAATTGATTGGGGTCACACCCCGGATAGGCCACATGCCTTACTAAATCTTCCCGGGTCAATCCCTTAACTCCCGGAACAATGGAGGCAAGGAGGACCGCCGAAGCTAAGAGCTCGCTATAGGGTTGGGTCTGCAAATCCTGGAAGTTTCTCTGGGCGCAATTAATGAGACTTCCGGAAGGCTCAAGGTCCTGAAGTCTGTCAGCGCAAGCTCCATGAGTAAGTCGGCAATGCCCGGCAGTAATTAGATAGGAACTGGTAGTGGAGGCGTCCAGCATCGCGGCCAAAAGTCCAAGGGCTCCCCGAGTTCCTTGAAAACCGCCGCTTCCGCCTGTGCGTTCAAAAATCAGTTCTATTAATCCAGGCAGAAAAGGAAAAGCGTTCTTTATTCTGGACAAATATTCATCCGATGTGCTGATCCCTAATCGATTCCAGGTATTGATATACGATCGGATGAGAGCTTCAGATGCAGAGCGATCATAAGAATCAGCATTGACGAAGAGACGATGCCGGACGATAGCCGCCCGATCCTCCGGCCTCCGGAAGCGAAGCTCAATTCGAGGAACTCTTTTTAAGGTAGATCCCGGCTCACTGGTTCCATCATAAACCGCCGCAAAAATTGTCACCTGATTTGTGCGGTTGGCTTCCTCGGAGAGCATCTGCAGGAAACTCAGGTTCTGGCTCTTTTTAGCCGGGTCGGAAATATTGGAAATCCCCCTCTCCAGTTCATCGAAAACCAATATGAGATGCTTCTTATTGAGCACTGCTCTCAGTTCATCCAAAGAAGGTTGATGGGATGGATCCCACTTGACATTTAGCTCTTGCCCTAAGTCCGTCCATAGGGAATCAAAAGGTAAATATTGATCGGTGAATTTTTTTATGATGATGACCGGCTTAGCGGGAGGAGACCAGTCAAATCCTTGGATGGACATCCATTTTTTTGCCGGCTCCGGGCTGGCAAACAAATGATAAGCCGTGAGCAAGGCGTGCGATTTCCCAAAGCCTTTTACCGCTTCCGCCAGAAACAACCCATTCCCTTCCGCTTCTTTCGAAGCAAAGCGGCGGCTCAAGGCCTGGAGCATGGCCCGAAGATCTTCCGAAGGATAAGTCAGGTTAAGAAACAATCCCGGGTCGCGCTCAATGCACTTCGAAGAACCTGACCTTAATCTTTCCAGGTCAATGATTCCATCCACTTGCTTTGCTGAGCGGTATCTTTTCTTTAACATGTTTCAGGAATAAACTACTTTTCTTGATATGTCAAGAAATATATTTATGTAAAATTAAATTTTTATTTTCCTGGTTGGTAATTTTATCCCTTTTTCCTAAAAATGAGCAAAAATAGTCGATTCTTATCTCATTAAGGGGATTGGGTTCGTTTCCTTTGATAATTTGATCCAGGTAGTCGATGAACTCGTAAAAAATATGAAAAGACGTTTTTCTGTTATTCCGCGAAGGCCGGAATCCAGTTCTTTAAAATTGTTACAAATTTTCTGGACTCCGGTTTCCACCGGAGTGACGACTTTTTACGAGGCCATCAACCTGAAATCTATGAAATTTTTATCTGAGGGAAAACCCACGTTATGATTGGAATATACAAAATTAGACATAGTGAGTCAAGGTGAATGCCAAATTTGAAAGAAGGGGCCGGCACCCTTGCAGGCGCCGGCATTTCATTGGAGGCATTGAGCGGATTTCGGATTCATCAAGAGCCCAGAGTTTGAACCCTGGAGCCTTTTACCCCTTGAATCCTGTTTTTATTATTCAATCCCGGCCAAGCGTTTGGCGGATTTCTTTCGGGACTCAACATCGGATTCCCGCATGATGGTGACCCGGTGGGCGGCCGGGGATCCGCCTCCGTGCAGATCGGAAATAGTGTCGGCGCTCTCCATGGCCAGCTTTTCTACCAGACGCAGCATCTTTACTCGATCTTCCACAGGGATTCCTGCTGCGCCTTGCAGGTACTTCTTCAATAACCCTCCGATCTCGGGGTTCTGGAAATCCCGGTCCGAGGGCAAGTCAGCCACATATCCACCGGTAATGTCGATCAGCAGGCGGATAGATTCGGCCATATCTCTTCCTTCATGAATCTTGGAAGCATTGGCCAGGACTGAATTGATGAAGTAGGTCCCTGAAGGCTCTTTCTTCCCTTCATAGGAGGCGGCCAAGCTACAGCCATACAGGGTTTCCGCTTTATGGATCATATCCACGATCTTTTCCCGCAGATGGGTTACCTTCGCCGATCCATTATAATCCATCATCAGGAGAGCCGCTCCGGTCATCACATCGATTTTCCCCGATTTGCAGCCTCCATGAGATTGCCGATGGAAGGCGGAGAACCGGTTGACCAGTTCTCCCGAGAAATCGACTTCTCCGCACATGAACACCCGCTCCCAGGGGACGAAGACGTCGTTATAAATTACGGTGGGGCAGTATTTGCTATACCGGATATTCCCGCAGTCTACCCCTTCGAGCTCACGGGTATCCAGCGAATTTCTCCCTACTACATGAATCACCCCTTGGGTGTCCGACGGAATGGCCAAAGCCACAGCATACTCTTCATCTCCTTTACCCAGGGCTCTCGTGGGAAGCACGATCAATTCGTGGGAACTTAAGGACCCGGTCTGGTGGCCCTTTGCTCCCCGGACGACGATCCCCTTTTTTTGCTTATCCACGACCCGAAGGTAGAGGTCTTTGTCCGGTTGTTCATGGGGGTTTAGACTGCGATCCCCTTTCACATCGGTTACGCTGGCATTGGCAGTAAAATCATTCTTTTGCATGTACTGCAGGAACTCAAGAAAGCGGTCATAATAATGGGTACCATATTTCTGGTCGAGGTCAAAAGTGACGATGGAAAGGGCACTCAGGCAATCCAGGCCCGTGCAGCGCTGGTGGCAAGTTCCCACGTAGGCCCCCAGGATGCGGTTAATCTTCACCCGGGCCACCAAATCTTCTATGGACTGCGGCGGCAGGGTAAACCGGTTTATCCGCTCTCCGGTGAAGGGGGATATCGTCGTCAATAAATCCCGGTATTTTTCCAAGTTGGCCAGTTCATAAGTAGCGCCGGTGGAGTTGATCCCCCCCCGAATCCTCGGGTTATCCACCACATTTTCAACTCTCGCGCCGAACATGTAGGCAGTGGGTTTCAATTTTCTCAAACTCTCTAAGTATTCCGGAAATGTCTTGATAGCCATATTATTTATGTCTCCTTTCTAAAATTCATTTGGACACAGATATTCGCTGAAACTACGGAAACTGATTCAAGGAAGTGTCTAAAATGCGCTTATGTTTTTTAATTCTGTTTTTTGATTTATCCTGCAAATCTGCGTTTATCTGCGTCCTAAAAATTGTTTTAAACTTTAAACTCCAGCCCCCGGCGGAAAGCGTTGAGGTTCAGGGTCTTGGCTTTGGGGGGCACACTGGCTCCAATCGCTTTCTCCATGGCTCGAACCGAGAGGATGCCGGTTTTTTTGATCAGCGCCCCCAGAATGATCAGGTTGGCCACTACGATATTGCCCTCTTGTTCGGCCATGCTGGTTGCAGGAATTTTCAGGACCTGATAATCGCCGGGTTTGATCTCCTGTACCAGGTCAGAATCGATCGCCAGTATTCCTTTGGGCTTAATTTTATGCAGATGTCTACTCACCGCATCTTCAGCCAGAGCGATCAGGATGTCCGGCCTCCGAACCTGGGGATCCGTTATAGAATCACCGGAGAGGATCACCTCGGCTTTGGCCATTCCGCCTCTTTGCTCGGAACTATAGGCCTGCGTCTGCACCGCTTTTTTATTATCAAAAAGAGTGGCGGCGGTCCCCAGGAGAATTCCCGCCAGGATCACCCCTTGGCCGCCCACCCCCCCGATAAGGATCTCCGTTCGCTTCATTTTTTCACTCCTGAGGCTCTGGCCTTCATCTTCATGATCTCTTCGACCATTTCGGGCTTTTCCGTATTCACCAGCTCCCCGACCACAATTCTTCCCGGCAGCTCCTCCGCGGATAGTTTGGCCGCTTCCTTCACGGAGATGGCTTTCTCTTTATACTCCCGCAGCATTTGTACCGAACTGCCCGAGCCCGTCTTCTTTCCAAATTGAACCGGGCACTGGGTGATGACTTCCAGGAAAGAGAAGCCTTTCTTCCGGATCGCTTTCTTGAGCGTGGTGGTGATCTGCCTGGGGTGGTAGGTAGTCCACCGCGAAACAAAAGAAGCCCCGGCCGCCATCACCAGATTGGCAATGTCGAAGGGGTTTTCAAAAGTACCATAGGGTGTCGTTGTCGTTTTCAGCCCCATGGGCGTAGTGGGGGCGGCTTGTCCTCCGGTCATGCCATAAATGCTGTTATTGAGGCAAACTACGATCATCTCTACATTGCGCCGGGCATTATGGATGAGGTGGTTGCCACCGATGGCTGCCAGGTCCCCATCGCCGCTGATCACCATGACTTTCTTTTCCGGCAGTCCCATCTTGATGCCCAAACCAAAAGCGATGGGCCGGCCGTGGGTCGTGTGCAGAACATCGGCGTTGAAAAAGGGGCTGGGAATCCAGGCCGAGCAGCCGATCCCGGATACAAAAATAAAATCATCCAAGTCCATGGATAATTCGTCAATGGCCCGGAGGATGGCCTGAGCAACGATGCCATTGCCACATCCAGGACAATTGGTGGTCGAAGTGACCGAAGGGCGGATAAACCGATGCAGGGGGTGAATCAATTCACTCATGGAATTACCTCGCGGATCTTTTTCAGGATATTTTCCGGATCATGAATTTCCCCCAGGACACGGGGCGGCAGGAAATAAACCTCGGCGTAATGGGCCGCGGCTGCTTTGATATAAGGATAGAGCTGACCCAGGTTGTTTTCCAGAACAATTACCTTTTTGGCGTTCTTCGCCATGGATTCGATCTCTTCTTCCGGAAAGGGCCAGGCGGTGATTATCCGCAGGGTTCCCACCGGCAGCCCTTCCTCCTGCGCCCGCATAGCCGCCATCGCAGCGGCCCGGGAGACGGCTCCATAGGAGACCAAAACGACTTCTGCGTCTTGATAATTCTTTTCAACCCGAATGATTTCATGCTGGTGCTTTAGAATCTTGTTACTCAGCATCCGGACAAAGTGGTCCAAGGCAGAAAGATCGCTTAGATTGCGTTTCCCGTATTCATCATGGCAGGAGCTGGTTACATGAGCCTTAAATCCCCTTCCGAAGATCGGCATGGGGGCCACATCTTCGTCGAGAAATCCTTTAATTTTTCGAGGATCAGCCCCGGGTTCCGGAATTTTCCGGTATACGGCCTCGATCCGGTCCGGATCCGGGATGACCACCTCCTCTCGCATATGCCCTACGAAAGCATCGGAGAGGATGAAAACCGGCGTGCGGTACTTTTCGGCATAGTTGAAAGCCAACACCGTATGGTCGAACATCTCCTGCGGGGAGGAAGGGCAGAGGGCGATGATCTCATAATCTCCATGGGAGCCGCGTTTGGCTTGGACCATGTCCCCGGCTACCCCTGCCGTAGGCATTCCCGTTGTTGGAGCCCCTCTCTGTACGTTGACAATGACACAGGGAGTTTCCACCCCCACGGCAAAACCAATATTTTCCAGCATCAGGCTGATGCCCGGGCCAGAAGTAGCCGTCATAACCTTCTTGCCTGTCCAGGAGGCCCCGATGATGGCGGCTATGGAGCTAATTTCGTCTTCCATCTGCAGAAACACTCCCCCCACCTGAGGAAGCCTCTCGGCCAGGCGGTTGGCGATCTCCGTGGCGGGCGTTATCGGGTAACCGGCGGCCAATTCGCAACCGGCAGCAATGGCCCCCTCCGCGCAGGCTGTGTTACCCAGCATGAAATATTTTCCGGTCTGCACCCTTTTCCCCTTCACTTTTTCACCCCTTTCCCCGCTTTTCTATGCTCAACCGCAATCGCCAGATCCGGGCAATAAATCATACAGTTCTGGCATTGAGTGCACGCCTCTCGTTGAGTGACCTGTGGGGGCCGGTATCCTTTGCGGTTCAAACTTTTGGAGGGAGAAAAAAGTTTTTTGGGACAGACTTCCCTGCAGATGCCGCACTCCTCTACCCCCTTGCAAAGCTCTCGATAAATACGGATCTCAGGCAAGGTCTCTCTCCTTTGATTTCCCCAGCTGGCCTATGGTTCCTTTCAGCTGGGCCAGATAACCTTTTTTGGAATAGGTCAAATGCTTGGCAATCAGCTTTTCCAGCTGGGATGCATTTTTCGCTTCGATAGCGCCGATAATCTGGCGATGCTCCTGGATCGATTGTTCGATACGATCGGGCAAAGACCAGGCATTGTAACCGACGATATGAGCTTTAGTCTTTAGATAGTTAATCATGTCAAACAAGTATTGGTTCCGGCAGATTTTGAAAATGGCTCGATGAAATTCCGAATCTTTTTCAATCATTTGATCCGTCTTGCGGCGCAGGTGGCTTTCGACTCCCTTGGAAAGCTGCTTTAAGCTTTTAATCTCATCCGGACGGATATTCTTAATCACCAGCCGGGCCGCCAGCTTCTCAATGGCCACCCTAACAAAATATATTTCTTCAACCTCCTCCACGGTCAGGTCAGCCACCATCGCCCCCCGGTAGGGCATGGTCCGGACAAGTCCTTTGGCCTCCAGCTTTTTCAGCGCCTCCCGGATCACGGTACGGCTGCCCCCCAGCCGGGAAATCAGATCCATCTCTACGAGGCGCTCGCGGGGCTTGAGCTGGCCGGAGAGAATCGCTCCCTCCAGTTCCCTGGCAACCTTCATAGAAATAATGCTTGACATAGATGCGCAGATTCTAAAATTTGCGGGTTAGAAATTCCAATTTCTTAATACAATATGGTATACAATCCATCCACTTCATGTCAATCTTTTTTTATCTTTATTTCTCTTTCACTTTTAGGGAGTAACCCTAACCCTGAATAAAACGCCTAATTGAACCCTAAGGAACAGGGCTGCTGATTGGGGGGAGAATCTTTGAGACCAAGGGAGGTGATGGAAACAACCTGGAGGGAAAAGACGCCGCCTTCAAAACTTAGCGGGGGAGAGGACCGGCCGGAGTGCTATGCCCCAATCGAAAATTTTCTCTAACATGCGCACACCGGCGGAGATTTTTTTGGGACAAATTATTAATATCTCCTCGATTCGCGGCATCGATCACTGTGGGCGAGAAGGCATTATGGATTATAGCGCTGCCAAGGCAATTTTGTTCCTGGCCTCGGATGACGCCAATTTCTTTACCGGACAACTGCTCTTGGTGGATGGGGGCTTCAGCCTAAAATAGAGCCTCTTTCAATGAGAAAAGGAAAGAAGAAATTGAGGAGACGGGAAAATTGGCGCGCGTGATCCTGGAAGACATCTGCATCAGGAAGGTAGGGGAAAATAACAATTGACATCATCGTTCAAAAAATTGTAGGATTGCTTATCCAAGGCGTAAAGAGTTTAGGGTTGGGATAAAAAAGCCGCGAAGCTCTTGAAAGCTTTCGCGGCTTTTTTATGGGGATCGATCCGGGCCCTTTCCTGTGCATTCTGCAGCATTACGGAAAATTTTCAGTTCAACCTATCCTCATTGGATGAGGGGTGGGGAAGGAAAAACCAAGGGAGGTTGATATGAATAAGAACCTATACGTGGGAAATCTGTCTATTGAAGTCACGGAAGAAGACCTGAAAGCCAATTTTTCCGAAGTAGGAAAGGTCGTATCCGTTACCCTCATCAAGGATAAGTACACCGGGCTGAATAGAGGGTTCGGGTTTGTAGAGATGGAAACTGAAAAGGAAGCTCAAGATGCCATTCAAAAATTCAATGGCGGCAGCCTTCTTGGAAACACCATCACCGTCAATGAAGCCCGTCCCAAAAAGGATCAGGGAGGCCCGAGACGCGACAGCAACCGCGGTGGCGGGGGCGGCGGGTTCAGGGGAAGCCGGGGCGGAGGCGGTCGGCGATATTAAACCGGTTGCGTACTGCCAATCGCAGAATGAACGTGGGAGATGCTCAATAACAAGATGAAAATACTGGAACGTTTTTTCAACAACAAACAAACCGAAAGAAAAAAAGAAGATCTGGGTCGCAATGAGTCCTGCTGGTGCGGCAGCGGAAAGAAATATAAGCGCTGTCATTTGGAAACAGATGCGCATAAAAGTCGGATGAAAAGCAACGCGGGGCGAAGAGGGATATAGAGTCTGCTCGGTCCTCCCCTTTTGTTTTCCGTCGTTATCTTAATCTTATTCCTTTTTCGGTTACCTCCCTTAAATGAGTTTCATACGACCCCTCACCTATAACATCCCTTCCGGTATGATCTTCAGAGACAGAAACGTTTTAACGCCGGGCTGATCTGGATATTGGGGATCGCCCCGGCAAGGTTTTTCTTTGTTTTTTGAACTTTGAATACGGCTTCCAATTTCCTTGGGAAAAATAAGATTGAAAAGTTGCCATACTCTGTTATAAAATCTTTTTGAACGTAAAAGAAAGGAGTGCCCTATGCCCAAAATTCTTCTCATTCAGGGAAGCAACATGAATCTGCTGGGGATTCGGCAGCCGGAGATTTACGGGACGACCACAGCAGCAGAATTGGACAAAATGATGCAGGACTATGCCAAAGCCAAAAAGTTCGACCTGGAAATTTTCTATACGAACTCCGAAGGCGAGTGCATTGACCGCATTATCAAAGCTTACCATGACAAGATTGATGTCCTGGTGATGAACCCGGGAGGGTTTACTTACGCCAGCCACGCCATCCGGGACACAATCAAAGGGGTTAAAATTCTTTACGTGGAAATTCATTTATCCAATCATTATGAAAGGGGCATTCATTCCGTGATCGCTCCTGCGGCCCAAGGTGTGATCATGGGATTGGGAATTCAGGTTTACTTCATGGGCCTGGATGCCGCTCTATACCTGGCCGAAAAAAGATAAAATATATAATGGCATCGAAAAAATTCAAGGGGTTGACGAACCGGAAGAACCTTTTGAAAGGAACTATCCGGGTACATTTATCTGAATACGATGAGCCCTGATAATCTGAACTTTGTTAACATTTTCCTGACCGTCCAGATTCAGGATCATGCTGGACATTACAGCCAGCCAACCGTCTTCCCTCTCTCCTTTCATCTTAAACTCAATCAATGTAAATCCTTTTTCTTTTTTTCGAACTCTCTTTAATCTCTCAAACATATCCATTCTAATGAAATCTTAATTCTTTGGATTTTGGCCAGCGCAGCGAGCTTTCGGCCGGGCCTTCAGGCCATCGTTTATTTTTTTGACCAATTGACGCCTCCGGCAGCAAAAAGAAAGAAAAGGGATTCTTTTTCTTTATGGGGGGCAACGAACCTGCCAAGCAGCATTCGTTTTTATTTTACTTTTCAAGATTTACCCCAAGGGTGACGATGTCAATCCTGGCCATTCCCTTGGTTCTGAATGAATCAATCATCGGCTTTTTTGGCTTCCACTCGGAGCGGGCTGAAAAATTCTGGAGAGAAGATGACATTAATCTGTTCAAAATGGTGGCCGAGCTTTTTGCCAACGTAATCGTACGCCAGCGGGGAGAAGAGGCATTGCAGAAAATTCAAGAGTCATTTCAGTGGCTGGCGCAAGAGAATTTTACTATTGCCGAAATTGGGCAAATCCTCAGTTCGACCTTAGATATCGAAGAGGTTTATGGAAGCTTTGCCGAAGAAGTGCGTAATATAATCCCTTTTGACCGCCTGGCGATCACCACCATCAACCCCGAAACCGATACCTTTACCCTTTCCTACGTCGCGGGACCCCAATTGGAAGAACGCAGATTAGGAGATATTATCCCTTTGGCCGGAACGGGTCTTGAAGAAGTCTTGAAGACCAGATCCAGCTTGCTCATTGGTAAAAAAAATCGGGAGATGGTCATCAGGCGATGTCCAGGACTTCTTTCCACCTTTAGCGCTGGATATCAATCTTGCATGTTAATACCTTTGATCTCAAAAAATGAAGTAATCGGCGGTTTAAATTTTCAGTCTACCAAGCCGGATGTCTACACAGAGGCAGATATGAAACTTGCCGAAAGGGTCGGTGCGCAGATTGCCGGTGCTAATTTCCCCTATTGTGAAGGAGACCCTGAAGCTTCTCAGGGCATCTTTGCCCTCTACTATTGAGGTCCGGCAAAACATGGAAAGTGAAACGGGGATTATTGACGCGAATCTCACCCAAATCCACCAGGTGGTGATGAATCTTTGCACCAATGCCGCTCATGCCATGAAGGAAAATGGGGGTGTGCTGGAAGTAAGCCTTGCCAATGCGGAAATGGATATAGACACCACTGCCCAGCACCCAGATATCCATCCGGGACCCTACCTGCGGTTGACGGTAAGCGATACAGGTATCGGGATAGCTCCTGTTTTATTAGAGAGGATTTTTGATCCATATTTCACCACTAAAAAGGTTGGCGAAGGAACCGGGTTGGAGTTAGCCGTAGTTCATGGAATCGTCAAAAACCATGGGGGCATTGTCAAGGTTTACAGCGAGCCGGGAAAAGGCACCACTTTCCATGTATACTTTCCCCGCATTGATGGGTTCCAAGAAATCACGGAAACCCAGAAAGTTGAACTCCTCCCAGTGGGCGGCCACGAGCGGGTCCTTTTAGTCGATGACGAACAGGCTCTGGTGGATCTGGGGAAAAAGATGTTGAAGCACCTCGGATACGAAGTGGCTGTCAGAACGAGCAGTATCGAAGCGTTGGAACTATTCCGCAACCGTCCGGACCGATTTGATTTGGTCATTATGGATTTCACCATGCCGAATATGACGGGTGATAAGTTGGCCCAGGAGATGATGCGCCTCAGCCCCGGTCTTCCGGTGATTCTTTGCACGGGGGTTAGTGAACGGATTTCCGAAATGAAGGCCAAAGCTTTGGGGATTCAAGAGTTCGTCATGAAGCCTTTTGACTTGAATGACCTGGCCCGAACCATCCGCCGCGCCCTGGATCATAACATAAAAAGAGTTCTGACCCGGAACCTTCAATTCCTTTAAATTTCTGATAGGTAGTAGGGGAATAATGAAAGGGGTCAGCCCGGAAATTCATGCCAGAGGTTCCTACCAGTCGATTTTTAACCCACCGTGTTTCTTGATGTGTTCCACGAGTCCGCCATCGCCTATGATATTGCGCATTACGGGAGGCAAGGGGGGCGCTATCATTTCAACACCGGTGGTGAGGTCGTTTACCTGGCCCGTTGCCAGATTGAGTTCCAGCTCATCCCCTTCCCGAATCTGGCCTGTATCTATGATGAGGGCAGGCAAGCCGGCATTGATGACGTTGCGGAAGAATATCCGGGCATAGCTCTTGGCCAGCACGGCTCCAACGCCGTTGAGTTTGAGGATGATCGTCGCATGCTCCCGGCTGGAGCCGAGGCCAAAATTCTGACCACCGACCACAATATCTCCCGGCTTTACGCTGGCAGCAAATTCTGGCCTGACGTCGGCAAAACAGTGCTTAGCCAACTCCGGTAAATTGCTCCGCAGATGAAAGAATCTTCCAGGCGTAATGTGGTCGGTGGTGATTCCATCCCCCAATTTCCACGCCTTTCCTCTTATTTTCATGATTGAACCTCGCTGGTCTGCAATTAAAGAAATTCTCGCGGGTCACATAGTTGGCCGGCAATCGCCGTGGCGGCGGCGGTTGCGGGCGAAGCCAGGTAGATAAAGCCCTCGGGGTTTCCCATGCGCCCCTCAAAGTTCCTGTTTTGCGTTCCCACGCAGATTTCCCCGTCAGCCAGCACCCCTTCATGCACGCCTACGCAAGGCCCACAGCCCGGGCCGACCACGATGCCGCCCGCTTCAACCAGGGCTTGGAGGGTTCCGTCCCGCAAGGCGTCCAGATAAACTTTTCGCGAGCTGAGGGCTACGATGAGTCTGGTCTCCGGATGGACCCGGCGGCCTTTTAGGATTTGAGCAGCGGACTGAAGGTCTTCAAGCCGGCCATTGGTACAGGTGCCGATTAAGACTTGCTGCACCTTCACCTCTCCCACTTCGCGGATCGGCTTTACATTATCTACGAAATGGGGGCAGGCGACGACGGGTTCTATCCTGGAGAGGTCAAAATCAAACCTGCTTTCGTAAGTGGCATCGGGATCGGGTGCCAGCTCCTGGTAATCTTTTTCCCTGCCGTGCTCCTGGAGAAAAAGCTTAGTCTGTTCGTCCGCAGGGAACAATCCTGCTTTGGCGCCGCACTCCACGGCCATATTGGCGATGGTAGCCCGGGCCGCTACACTTAAATTTTTCGTACCGGGGCCTAAAAATTCCAGGGCCTTGTAAGTTGCACCGTTGGCCCCGATCATTCCAATAAAATAAAGGATGAAGTCTTTCGTGTAAACCCCTTTGGCCAGGTTGCCTTTAAGGACGACCTGGAACGATTCAGGCACCCGCATCCAGGTATGTCCGAAGGCCATAGCCACCGCGACATCGGTGGAGCCCATTCCTGTGGCAAAGGCGCCGAGAGCGCCCTGGGTGCAGCTGTGGGAATCCGCCCCCACGATCACATCCCCCGGCTTCGCATATTTCTCGCTGACGACATTATGCAAGATGCCTCCCCCGAGATCCGAAAGGATTGCGCCGGTCCGCTTGCAGAATGCCCGCAGAAGCTTGTGGTCATTCGCATGCTCGAGCCGGGGACTGGGGGAAGCGTGATCCAGAAAAATAGCGCTGCGTGCCGGATCCTTTATTTTTTCAATTCCCATCGCTTTCATCTGTTGAACGGTAAGCGGACCGGTGCCGTCGTGAACATAAACAAAATCTACGGCGGGGATGATAAATTCTCCCGCTTGCACATCGTTGCCCGCACGGGAGCCCAGTATTTTTTCCGCCAGCGTCTTACCCATCAACCTTCTCCCTTAAGGATCAATTCTTAACCAATGGCGACCCCTGCAATCGCCCCCCGGGCCGAATTCTTCGGGATGACGGATCCACATTCCCCCATCCGCGTAACCCTGTTTCGGTATGAACCTGAATCACCAACGACCTTTGCTGAGTCCTTTATTTATCCTTGCCCCTTCGGTGTTGGCGAATAAAGTCCAGAATCATAGGATAGAACATCACCAAAACAGCAACTACCAAGAGAGTCAAAGATATAGGTCGGGTTAAGAAGATGGTAAAACTTCCGTCAGAAATAATCAAGGAGCGTCGGCAGTGCTCCTCAAACATCCTACCCAGCACCAATGCCAGAATCATGGGAGCTAGAGGAAAATCTAATTTTTTTAATAGAAAACCCATGATTCCGAAGACAAACATAATATAGAGATCAAATATGTTATTATTGAAAGCGTAAACGCCCACCAGGGAGATCTCCAGCACTAATATCGCAATAATAGGATAAGAAAACCGAAGAACTTGGACGAAGATGCCGATAAGGGGGAAATTGAGAATCAATAACATAGCATTACCCAAGTACATACTCGCAATGAGCCCCCAGACAAAGGTAGGATGTTCTTTAAAAAGTAACGGCCCAGGCTGAAGACCGAGTATCATTAGGGCTCCCAACATTACCGCTGTTACATTCGATCCGGGGATACCCAGGGTTAGAAGGGGAACCATAGCTCCCCCGGTTGCGGCATTATTGGCGGCCTCAGGCCCAGCCACCGCCTCCATGACCCCCGTTCCAAACTTTTCAGGATACTTGGAAACTCTTTTTTCCGTTGCATAAGAGATGAAAGATGCAATGGTGGCCCCGGCGCCGGGAAGCACCCCTGTTGCAAAACCAATGAAGGTTGCTCGGATGATTGGCCAGAACGAAACCTTGAGATCATTAAGGGACGGAAGGAGATTGGTCCATTTCCCGTAGGAGATCCTCTTGTCGAATTTAGACTTCGTTACAATATTATCGAGGACTTCCGCAAAGGCGAAAACCCCGATAGCGACGACTAAAAAGTCGATGCCGTCAAGAAGGTAAATGGAGCCAAAATGGAACCGGGGCGTTCCGGTGATGACGTCAGAACCCACGGTGGCGAGGATAATGCCCAATAGTGCTGAAATGCCTCCCTTTAAGGCATCCCCGGTGGATAATACAGCGACCGCCGCAAATCCCATGACCATAAGGGAAAAATACTCTGGAGCTCCGAAACTGAGGGCAAAACCGGCCAGCAATGGGGCAAAGAAGGTCAAAAAAATAATGCTTATAGTTCCGGCTACAAAAGATGCAATAGCGCTGATACCCAAGGCGGGGCCAGCCCTTCCCTTGAGGGCCAGTTCATACCCATCAATGGCGGTCATCACTGACGAGGACTCTCCGGGAACCTTAAGGAGAATCGAGGTAATAGAGCCGCCGTACATGGCTCCGTAATAAATGCCAGCCAGAAGAATGATGGCTGATACAGGTTCCACGCCGAATATCAAAGGGATAAGGATGGCCACAGCGCTTACCGGTCCAAATCCAGGGAGCACACCGACGATGTTCCCCACCGTGACACCAACGAAACAATACCAGAGATTTTTCAGCGTTAAAGCAATTGAAAAACCTTGAAGCAGAGAGTCGCCGGCCTCAAAAAGCATAATAATCTATCCTCCTTACCCAAGACCAAGAGCCGAAAGGATTTTCCAGGAGAGACCTTTGGGCAAAGGAACATCCAGAAGATTGTAGAAGGACACTTGCAGAATGAGGGTGAAGGCGGCGCTGCCAAAAATGGAAGTCGGCCATTTCATTTTAAAAAGGAATCTAAGGGTGATAAGACCAAAGCAAAAGGTGGATAGAATAAATCCCAACCACTTGATCGTAACGATAAAACCCAGATAAAAGAGGAGACATATTACTAAGGATTTTATGTCTCCAGCCCAAAACTTTTCTCCCTGAGGAGCCTTCTTCCATGATCTGAGCAAATAGAGAGCGGAGAGGAGAAGAAGGGTAAGGCCTAGAATAAAGGGGAGCATCCCCGACCCGGGAACCCTTTTGACAAACCCAATAGGAAATTCCGTAGACAGATAAGTATAAAAACCGGCAAAACCCAGCATCAGGACGCCACAAACTATTTCTCCTCTCCGCATGGTTTTTCCCTCGCTCCGACAAAAAAAATTTCAGTTATTACCGAAGTCCCAGTTCTTTCTGTATCTTTTTGTTTTCCTCCACGATTTCTCCAAAGAGTTTGGTGAAGTCCTCACTGCTCATATATCCTGGCAGCAGAGAGTTCTTCTTCGTATATTCCTTAAACTCAGGGGTCTCCATGGCCTTTTTGAAGGCATCTTGAAGTATTTTAATCACATCATCGGGCACCCCCTTTTTTGTCGCGACTCCCCTGAAGTGGTAGTCCTCAAGATCAACTCCCAGCTCTTTGTAAGTTAGGGCCTCTGGAAAGGCTCCAATACGGTTTCCCGCCGATATGGCCAAGGGAATCAATTTACCCGCTTGAACGTGCTTAATGATTGTTGCAGGATTAGTATGGACGACTGGCACATGACCCCCCAGGGTCGCCGTGACAGCGGCAGCACCTCCAGGATAGGGAACCCAGGTGATCTCAATACCCGCTTCCTTGGCGAACTTGATGGCCATGATATGGTGGGTGGAAGCGCTCCCAAAACCACCTACCTTAACCTTCCCTGGATTTTTCTTGGCATAATCAATCATCTCCTTGGCGGTTCTAAAAGGGGCAGAAGGATGGGCCGCAAGCACAAAGGAATCGGTCTGGATCCTGATAATGTAGGTTAACGCTTCCCAGGTAAAGTCTTTGATCTTTCCACTGGCGAAGAGGTCGGCGTTACTCCTCGTCATGGCGTAGACTGTGTACCCATCAGCCTTCTGGCCTAAGAGGTAAGCCATGGCTACCGCCCCTGACCCGCCGGTCTTGGTCTCCACCACAACCGGCACTCCCAGAATTTTACTGGCCGGTTCGGCTAACTGTCTCGCCATAAGATCCACAGGTGATCCAGGAGAGGAGTGGCAAAGGATCGTGATGTTTCTCTTGGGAAAATCCGCTGCTTGGCCTGCTGCCAGAAAAATAGTTCCTAAGAGATACACAGCCATTGCTACCGGTACTAATCCTTTTAATAATACTTTCATCTTACACCTCCTTGGGCAGGTTATTTGCAACCTCTTTTCCAGCTATTCCACCTTATCCCCTCCTCTTTTTCATAAGAGGAGCTTCCTACCACCTCCTTTGCTAATTGAAAGGGATTCAATCTGTGGCCTATATCTTTCTAATTATGTGCCTTTTCTATACCCCTTTCTTGTTTTGTGTTTTTATCTCCCAGAGTCTTTCCCCTTCTGTTGTTATTGCCCGTATCTGAAAAACGGCGGAATGTACTAACCAGGCCATCAGGTCTTAGGCTCATGGAAATAAGAATATTCAATATTCCGGTGTAATTTACGCCTCATGGCGTCGAGCGCAATGATCTCTTTGTCAGTGATATTTTCAAGGTTGATATCCGGGCCAAAGGTCTGAATCATCCAGGCTGCCAGTTCGGGCCACTGCCCAGGGCCCGCCTCAAAAATCAGATGTTCCTTCCCCACTTCCTGTAACACATCTGTAAAAAATGTTGGATCCTCTTCTTTGAGTTTAACCAGGTCGCTGTTTTCAATAACCACCTTCTTGGCCCCTGCTTGCAGATCCCGCAGGCTGGATGCGATCACTTCCTTGCGCTCCAAGGGAGCATCCGGGAATTTCCGTCCTAATTCGGTTAAAACCTCCAGCCCCATGTCTTGCGCCAGACGGATGAACGCCTCCCGCTGAGAGGAAGGCAGCGGCTGGGAAAGCATGTCTTCGCTGATCTCTACGGCCTGAAACCCGAGCTGGCCGACCCTTTGGAAAAATTCTTGCACTTTTCCCTGGACAGCAGCCACCTCAAAAGCAATTCCCCCCGGAAAACTTTTGATTCCAAAATCACTGTAAATGCCGATTTTCTCTTCAATCAATTCCCGGGGATAACCGTTCAGGTAACCCGGATGGTCGGTGAATTTAGCATAGTCTACTATATCGCTGGCGATCGTAAGAAAATCCCGTTGATAACCAGGTGGCAAACCAGGATCCGACATGACCGTCACCCATAAGCGCCTGGGTTTGGGGGGCCGGAAGGGAATGGGCAGAAAAGGAAAGCCAAATTCTTTTGAACTCATGAGTTCCTCCTGAAGATATGCGTAAATCCTTGCGTTGGCTTCTCTTGCGCATTAACTCTAAACCAAAGATGAAGAGCCGGATAAAAAATTTTACCCCCCAAAGGCTGAAGCCATCCGCTCCAAGGCCTTTGGCGATAGGACAAGATTCGCCTGGATTAATTTTTCGGCTTTTTCGGGGTTTCTCGCCCGGACGGCGGCCAGGACCTCCTTATGTTGATTTACCACCTGTTCGGCTCGGCCCTTGATTTCCCAAAATATCCGTTTCGGATAGCTGGACCATAAATTTTGGATGAGTTCTACAAGTCTCTGGTTTTGACACGGCTCGTACAGAAACAGGTGAAAACGTTCATTTTCCTTGATCATAGCATCCACATCCCCCTTTTGGGCATGCTTGTTGATGCTGTGATTGATCTCTTCCAGACGGGAAATAAGGTCTTTTTTAATATGCGGGGTGGCTTCTCGAATGGCATAACCTTCCAGGATCTTCCGGATGGCATAAATTTCCTGGATGTCCTTGGGGGAGAAATGGATAACTTTTGCCCCTTTGTGGAGAATAATCCGGACCAGGCCCTCCCGGGCCAACATATTGATGGCATCGCGGATGGGCATGCGGCTCACTTGGAGTTGCTCGGCCAGTTCCGCTTGATTCAAGAAGTTGCCCGGTTTAATCACCCCATTCAAAATGGCTCCTCGAATGGAGCGATACACATACTCGCTTTTCGAGATAAAATTCATCGGCGGCGCGAGAAAGTTACTCCCTGGTTGCTCTCCCATCTTTTTCCCCCAAAAAGGAATAAGGATAATGCCGGCGGCAAAAGGCCACGGAGACCCTTCTCGTATGTATTAGGAAAGAGAGGGAAATGGGTCCAAAAAAATTAAAGCCTCTTTTTTCTTGACCTTTGAAGGCCAATTGCTTATTGTATCCAATATTCATTATTTTGGATATTAAACAGTGCTTTGATCCATGTCAAGCAAAAAATAAATCAAAGGAGGTAGGTTATGAGAAATCAGTCAGTCTTACTCCAGAATGCCTACGGATCGGCCGATATACGGCGGATCTTCCATGAGCGCAACATGGTGCAAAAATGGATGGACTTCGAGTCGGCCATCAGCCAGGTGCAGGCTGAATTGGGCCTGATCCCCAAAAAAGCCGCCGATGAGATCACCCGCAAATCCACGCTGGAACATTTGACCCCGGAAATGATCAACGAATTCAAGGTGGATGCCGGGCACCTGATCGTTTCTCTTATCAAGGCTTTTGCCAAGATGTGCGGTCCCGAGGGCGAGCATTACCACGTGGGCCCCACCACTCAGGATATCCTGGACACCGGTCTTACCCTTCAAATCCGCGAAGCTTATAACGTCATTTTTCCAAAAATGATCAAGCTGGAAGATATTTGGTTGGGATTGGCGGAGCAGCACAAACATTCGGTGATGATGGGACGAACTCATGGTCAGCACGCCGTTCCCATCACCTTCGGCTTCAAGGTTGCCGTCTGGGCCTATGAGCTGCGGGATTGCATCGAGCGCTTCAAGGAGATGAGCAAGAGGTTGTTCGTGATGAAACTCTCCGCGGCTTGCGGGGCCCGTAACACCTTTGTATACCTCATGGGCAAAGAAAAGACCTGGGAAATGGTAAAACGAGTGGCCGAGCGTCTTGGCCTGGGCAATCCACCGGCCGACCTGGCTTTGCGCACAGACCGCTTCGCCGAATGTACGAACAATTTAGCCCTGCTGGTTAGCCTGCTGGGCAAGATCGGGCTGGAAATCCGAGACCTCCAGCGCACGGAGTTTGGAGAAGTGGAAGAACCCTGGGATTCCGCCAGGCAGTACTCCAGCTCCACCATGCCCAACAAGCGCAACCCCGAGCCCAGCGAGTGGCAGCACGGTTTAGCCAAATTGACCCGGGCCAATGCCCTGGTGATGATGGATATTCAAATGTCCGGGGAACGGGATGCCACGCGAATGGGGCCGGAAATGGCCTGCATCCCCGACAGCTTCGGATATGCCGACGCGGCCCTGAATCAGGCCACCCGCATCTTCAGCAAGCTGATGGTTCATACCGATCGCATGAAGGAGAACCTTTACCTGCAAAAAGGCATCGCCATGTCCGAAGTGGTCATGCTGAAACTCTGGCAGAAGACGGGTAAGAAGGTCACGGCTCATGCTCTGGTCCACGATGTTTCCATGAAGGCTTTTGATGAGAAAAAATCACTCAAACAGGCGATTCTGGAAAACGCGGAAGCTCGTAAGCATCTGACCGACGCTGAGATTGACGAGATCACCAATCCCGAGATCTATTACGGCGATGCCGCTGAGCAGGTCGACTTTGTCAAGGCTTATGTCATGGAACGGCGCCAGACCGACTGAACCGGCAATCTTCCCCGGGAACAAGGCGAGGGTGAATGAGTTAAAAGCCCTCGTCAAACATAATCTTTTTCCTTTTATACAAAGCGCCCTAAATTTTTGCGCATATTTACAACAATTTTCTATGCCTTTTCATTCCGGCTTGACCCCGAATCCAGTCTATATTCTGGATTCCCGCTTTCGCGGGAAAGACGATTCATGAGCATTTATTTATGTCGCTATGTATAGATGGAATCAAGTTGTATGGTTTCAATGTCCTTGTAAACCCAGTTTTACCCAACCAACTTTTTAATCCTCTAAGGGGAAGGAGGCTGCATTGGAAAAGTTATCAATCAAATTAGCGGCAGGAAAGATTTCTTACCTTTCCGGCGGCCAAGGGGAAAATATGATTCTGCTGCACAGCCTCAATCTCTCGGCCAGATCATGGGAAAAAATATTTGACCCTTTAGCCCAAAAATTTACTTTATATGCCTTGGACATGCCGGGCCATGGCGATTCCGACAAGACCTCCCAGAATTACTTGATTGAGGATTATGCCCAGAGTGTTATCACCTTCATGGATAAATTGAAAATCGACAAAGCCATCCTCTGCGGCAACTCAGTCGGCGCCCTGATGGCAGTGGAAATGGCTGCTTCTTACCCGCAACGAATAGAAAAATTAATTCTGGTCGGTTGCCCAGCCCGGGTTTCCTGGGAGCGAATGGAAAGGTTTGCTTTGGCGGCTCTTGGCTTTGATGCTGGAGGAAATCCCCAGCCGGTTTCTCTGGCGGAATTGGCGATGACTTTTGCTCATCCCACGCCCGATTTATTGAATTGGTTCAACCAGGAACGGGCGAAAGCGGGTCAATGGGTTAAAAAGACCATGATCGCTATTTCGCTCTATGATGTCTTTCCCAAGCTACCATCGGTGCAATGTCCCACTCTTGTTCTTTTTGGCACCGAGGACATTTTAAGAGAAAAAGAAAAGCTCTTGCTCCAGGGCCTGAAAGGCTCCAAGAGCTCCTTGATAGAAGATGCCGGCCACGTTCCCCAGGTCGATCAGCCAGAAGTCTTCTGTAAGGAAGTAAAGCGTTTTTTGGAATGTAATGAAATTGTATAGGAGTTTCCTTTTTTCAACTTTAGGCACTTTGGGCACTTGAAATATATTCTTTACTTTTTCTTAATCATGGCTTTAAAACTCTGTGATCTCTGTGTCCTCTGTGGCTAATTTAAAAAAGCAGCCATCGGTCCCGGGAGAAAATCATGCAGGAAATAGATAAGATTTATTTTCGCAAAAAAATCGGTTCTGTCCTGGAGGCTCTGAAGAAAAAGAAATTTGCCGCCCACTTTTTTGAAACGCCGGCGGAAGCCAAGCGTTTCCTGCTCGAACAGATTAAGCCCGGAGAAACGGTGGGCATCGGCGGTTCGGTGACGCTGAGAGAAACTTTGCAGATTGTCCAGGAGATCCGAAAAAAAGGGAATACGGTTTATGACCATTGGGAGGCGGACAACGATCCGCAGCGACGGATAGAATTGAAGAGGAGTCATCGAGGCGTGGATGTATTTCTGAGCAGCACCAACGCCATTGCCGCTGATGGCACCCTGGTCAATTTGGACGGGGGAGGAAATCGGGTGGCCAGTCTTTGTTCGGGTCCTAAGCGGGTAATCGTCATTGCGGGAGCGAATAAATTGGTTGAATCGGTGGATGAGGCCATCCGACGAACACGGAACCGGGCCGCGGTTCAAAGGGTGTTAAGGAGCCAGTATAAAACACCCTGTGAGGTCACCGGGGTTTGTAGCGATTGTCATGCTCCCCAAAGGATTTGCGCGGCCTTGTTGATCTTAATGCAGAAGCCCGCCGATATCGACCAATTCACCGTCGTTCTCGTCAATGAAGAAATGGGATATTGAGTAGAGTAAAGAGCAAACCGGAACCCCTTTAGAGGTCCGGATAGATATCCCGGAACATGGCCTTCCGGCCTTTTGCTTTGATCCGGCTCGTGACTAATTTCTCCCGCTTTTCTCTCCTCCCTCGAAAATATTCAGGGTGATCAGAAGGAGATCGCCCGGGCCGGAGTTCTTATAGCCGTGCCTCTTCCCGGCGGCAACCGTCAGGGCAGTTCCTTTTTTCAAGGGGATGGTCTGGCCCTCGACCGATGCTTCTCCTGCACCTTCCAGGAGGTAAAAAATATGGGTGTAGGGGTCGATGTGTTCGGGAAACTCCCCGGCCGGCTTGGCCAAAGTAAGGCTGGCCTTAAACCCGGAAGGAAAACTCATTGCCGAGAGATTTTTCCGGAAAATACCCTTCGTCTTCCCTCCGAAAGGTTGCCACGGCAAATCATCAAGATGGAACGACTCAGGAATTCCGTCCATTTTTTCTCCTTTTGGGCCTGCCGCTTTTCTGCGCGGGGGGAATGAATTCAGTTAATTTCCGGCGGGGAGAGCCGGGAAAAAAGTTTTTAAATTTTCTTTCCTTGTGCGGAAGACCTGTTTTATCAAGTGCCTCTTTTGTGATCATTTTAACAAAAGCCACGGGTCGGAGCAAGAGCCAAAGGGTCTTCTCCCTTTCCCAGTTTTATAATATTTGCGGGACGTTGATTCATGGGGTGCATTTCCACGAATTTGACATAAGATAATTCTTTCGGTATAATAGGCTAAATTCTGGTCAACCGAAATGGAGGTCAGAAAATGAAGATCTTATCCGTGTCCGAGGCGAAGATGAAATTAAGCGGGCTGATCGATACGGTCAACGCCACTGACGAGGAAATCGTCATTACCAAAAACGGCCGGCCGGCGGCTGTTCTGGTGAGCCCGGAAGAGTTCGAAAGTCTGAAAGAGACCCTTGCCGTCCGTTCCGACTTAACCTTAATGGCCGAGATAAAAAGAGGTCTTAGGGCCTTGAAAACGAAAAAGGCTAAGATGTTCACTCTCGAGGAACTGTTTCCATAATGATCCCGGGCGAGGAGCTGGTGATGAATAAACTCGTTGTTCCCAGGGAAATTCAGGGACTGATCAAAAAAATGCATCCAGATTTGAAGAAGAAGATCCGAGCCTCTTTAAAAATTGTCCTATCTGAGCCCTATTCAGGGAAGGCGCTGATGGATGAACTTTCCGGGTTGAGAAGTTTGCGGGTAAGTTCCTTCAGAATCATATACCGGATTCAAGAACCCGAGCAGATTGAACTGGTCGCTATCGGCCCAAGGGAGCGTATATACGAGGAGACTTTCCGCCTCATTCAAAAAACGGGGGGGGAAGAAGAAAAGTAGAGATAAGATTTATTTTGTAGAGGGGACGTAAAGGAAATAGAATTTCGCCCGCCAACGGGGGCAATATACCTTGCCAGAGAGGATAAAAATTATGAAAGCAAAAGCTGCAATTTTATTCCAAGTGGGGCAAAAACTGGACCTGCGGGAAGTTGAGGTGGAGCCTCCCCGGTCTGGGGAAGTGCTGATCAAGATGGCCGCTGCCGGTATTTGTCACAGCGACCGCCACGTGATGACCGGCCACCTGGTAGCCCAACTGCCCGCGATTCTCGGCCACGAAGGATCTGGAATTGTGGCGGAGGTGGGGCCCGGGGTGACATCCCTTAAGCCGGGTGATCATGTCATCCCCCTTTGGCGCCTTTCCTGCGGGGTGTGTGAATATTGCAGCAATGGCCGACCGGCTCTTTGCCCGGCGGGTTCCCAAATCCGGATGACGGGACGCTTGCTGGATGGTAGCACCCGGTTCAAGCTCAACGGGAAGGAGATCAAACACTTCGCCGGAGTTTCCAGCTTTGCGGAGTATTCGGTTGTTCCGGAAAAGGCGGCGCTTAAAATCCCGGAAGATTTTCCGCTGGATAAAGCGGCGCTGCTGGGATGCGGAGTGATCACGGGAGTGGGCGCTGTATTTAATGCGGCCCGAATTAAGCCAGGAAGCAGTGTCGCGGTCTTCGGCACAGGAGGAGTGGGTATAAACGTTGTGCAAGGTGCAGCCATTGCCGGTGCTGCCAAGATCATCGCCGTGGATGTGCTGCCCAACAAGCTGGAATATGCGAAGCAGTTTGGGGCCACGCATATGATTAACGCTTCGCGGGGAAATCCGGTGGAAGAAGTCCGTGCCTTGACCGGAGGCCGGGGAGTGGATTATGCTTTTGAAGTCATTGGTCTGCCAGCGACGATTCGTCAGGCCTATGATTCACTCTGCAAGCGTGGGATGGCGGTGGTGGTGGGGGTCACGCCGATGACCATGGAAGTTTCCGTGCCGATCATGACCCTTGTTTTCGAGGAAAGGATCCTTACCGGATCGGTCTACGGCTCGAGCCGCCCCCTAATCGACATTCCCATGTTGATTAGCCTCTATCGAGCTGGCAAGCTGAAGCTGGACGAATTGTTGACCCGGCGGTATCCTTTCGCTGAGATCAATGAGGCCTATGATGCCCTGGAGAAAGGCGAAGTCCTGCGCAGTATAATTACTTTCTGAGGTTTTGGCCTAAGAAGTTATACAAAAAGTCAACGATTAAAAAACATGCTCTCATTCCCGGCGAAAAGGGGTTAAGAAGCCTGGTTGATAGACCGTTGCAAGATATGCGGAACGGTTCCTAAGAAGAGCTAAGAATCGGCGGAATAAACCCGAGGTAAGGAGGTTATATCTGGATATCTGGGGATTTGAATTTGATGGAATTTCTTCCTCATCGTCCCTCGAGATCTTAATAAGGGGATATGCCTAAATTTTCATTCCAACCTACGTCTCACTGGGGTGTCGTGGCCATTTCCTTCGTAACGATCGCCCTTGCCTACGGCCTGAATTTCTCTTTTTCCGTATTCTTCGTAGCCATCCTGGAGGAGTTCCAATGGAGCAGGGCCAGTATAGCGGGGGCTTTCTCGTTATCGTCCCTCATATTAGGAATCAGTTCCTGGCCGGGAGGAAGGCTGGTCGACCGATTTGGGCCCAGAAAAATAATGATGGCTGGTGCCATCATCCTTTCTTTGGCGACGATGGCCAGTGCGCTGATCCGGGAGGTCTGGCATCTTTACTTTCTTTTTGGAATCTTGTCTGGTTTAGGTATTTGCGGTCTCGGGTGGGTGCCCAATTCGGTCCTGCTCGCCAACTGGTTTGTCAAAAATCGTGGGAGCATGGTGGGCATCGCTTTCTCCGGGATGGGAATCGGAATTCTTGCTGTTGGGCCTTCGGCCCAATTCCTTATATCCAGCCTGGGATGGCGAATGGCCTACCTGGTTTTTGGCCTGGCGGTTTTGCTCTTGCTGCCATTAAACCTTTTTTTGCAGGATAGGCCGATTCGAAAAACGGAAAATGCCGGCCCAGATCAAAAAAGCCCCCTGGCCAATGGAGGGGACCCAAGGGAGAAGAGGGATTGGACCTTAAGGCGCTCCATGAAAACTCTGCCTTTCTGGGCGCTCTTTATTTCTTTTTTTCTCATTCCTTTAGGCATATATCCTGTAGCCGTCCACCAAGTGGCCTACATAACCGACCAGGGTTACAGCAAGATACTGGCTGCTTTTGTCTTCGGGACCATGGGGTTATTGAGCACGGTCGGCAGGCCCCTTTTCGGAGCTCTCTCCGACCGCATCGGCAGGGAGAAAGCCGTCACCTGGAGCTTTATCAGTTCCATCGCGGGAATTCTCATTCTCATTTTCTTGCCCGCACTAAAATCCGTATTCTGGCTCTACCTTTACGCCATCCTCTTCGGATTGGGATTTGGAGCGCGCGGTCCCATCGTGTCCGCCATGATGGCCGATATGTTTTCGGGAAAGCATTTTGGGAGCATCTATGGCTTTATTAACATCGGCAATGGGATTGGGGGGGCATTGGGGCCCTGGCTGGGAGGGCTTCTTTACGATTTGACCGGTAGTTATCGGATTCCATTTTTTATATGTATTCCTGTTCTGGGGTTGGCCTGTATTCTTTTTTGGAAAGCTGGAAGGAGTCGGTCCCATCTTCATTCCCAGGCCATATAACCCCCTAATCTTTTTAAGGCCAGAGTACCCGGGGATCAGGGATTGAATGATCGCATTCCTCAAGGTATCCGCCAGTTTCGAGTCCCCAGTCTAAAGTCCAAAATGGCGAGTTTCGCGTTGCGGGTTTTAAATAATAATTCGTGAGTCGTAAGTCGTCAGGCGCAGCCATTCATTTCACCTCTTTCTCCTGCAGAACCCTTTTTAGCACTTTGCCCGAAGCGGTCTTGGGCAATTCCTTGACGAACTCGACGATCCGGGGATATTTATAGGCTGCCATCTTGCTCTTGCACCAGGCGACGATCTCCTCCTCTCTGACCTTGTTTTCATACTCGGGCTTTAAGACGATCACGGCCTTGATGTTTTCCCCCCGATAGGGATCGGGGACCCCAATGACCGCAACCTCTTTTATCGCGGGATGGCCGTAAAGAAAATTTTCCACCTCTGCCGGAAAAACACTGTAACCGGAAGCCTTGATCAGCTCTTTTTTACGGCCGACGATGTAAAAGTACCCGTCCTCATCCATCCGGGCGATGTCCCCGGTATACAGCCATCCATCTTTCAAGGCTTCCGCCGTCGCTTCCGGCCGGTTCCAGTACCCTTGCATAACCGTCGGCCCTTTGATGAGCAGCTCCCCCTCCTGATCCAGGGGAAGATCGACCCCAGTCTCCACGTCCACAATCCGGCAATCGATGCCGAACTGGGGAAGGCCGATGGACCCGTACCTCGGCCGCAGGTAAGGATTCATGTGCGTCTGAGAGATCGTCTCGCTCAGGCCGTATCCTTCGGCTAGCTCGGTCCCAATGATCTTCCGCCACTTCTCCAGAATTTCTTTGGGCACGGGAGCTCCGCCGGAGCCACATACCCGGAGAGACCGCAGGTCATACTTTTCGACATCCGGATGGTTCACAATCGCCACATTCATCGTGGTGATGCTGACCCACATCGTGCACCGATACTTATGGATCGCCTGCAGAACGGTTTCCGGATCAAATCGAGAAAGCAGGATATTTGTCGTGCCCGTATAGACGGGCCTACACATGCTGTGGATCATCCCCGTGACATGGAAGAAAGGCAAAACAGAAAGAATAATGTCTTCCTCCAGGACACCATTCCAAACGGCAGAACCTACCGTATTGGTAATTAGGCTGAAGTGTGTAATCATCGCTCCTTTGGGAAGGCCGGTGGTGCCGGAAGTATATTGTAATAAAGCCAAATCCTCCCGCAGGTTGATGGGGATGCTCAGCTGTTCAGGCTGGTAGCTCTCCATCACCTCCAATAGGTCCAGGGTCTCCGGAAAGCGCTCCTTGGGCCCCTGCATGGATGGATGCAGGGGGAGGGAGAGGCTGGCTGGGAGGTAATCGCGGTAACTCGTCAGGATGACGTGGGATAGTCCGGCCTCTTCTCTTACATTCCTCACCTTGGGATACAAGAAATCCTGAGCAATGATGATCCGCGCGCCCGCATTCATGAGTTCGTACTTCAACTCCTCTTCTTTAAACATCGGGTTGGCGGCCACCACCACCCCGCCGGCTTTGAGGATGGCAAAATATCCGATGACGAATTGAGGAGAATTTTCCAGGAAAAGGCTGACCCGATCCCCTTTCTTCAAGCCAAAGTCCATCAAAGCCCTGGCCAGTTGGTTCGTTCGTTGATCAAACTCCCGAAAGGGAATCTCCCTTCCATAAAAGTTGAAGGCAACTTTTTCCGGCGTGTGGCGCGCATGATCGCTCAGGAATTCAGGCAGAGTCTTCTCAGGGAAAACGAGGGTGCGCGGCATGTTCTCCGGCCATGACGGAAGCCATTTCTTTGGCATATTCAAAACTCCATTGTATTAGTTATAACTTGCCATTCATAAGTCGTAAGGCGTAAATCTCGGAGGCTTTGTAAATGTTTTGCGTTTTGCGGGACGTTGATCATTTGCGTTTTGCGGGACGTTGATCAAAGCCATCAAATATTTTCCTCCCGCTCTTCTCGCAGAATACCCATCGAAAAGGCAGATGCCCCTCCCCCCCAATACCGGAACCTGCCCCCATCATCCCCGCTTCCTGATTTAAGAAAAGGAATTTACATTTTGATGGTTTTGATCAACGTCCCCCTCGTCCATGGTTTGGATCAACGTGCCCCTCGTATGTTTTCTCTTTGGACATTTGGAAGCACATATAAAATACCGATTCGGGCTAGTTCGCATCGGCAGTCCATCTCCTTCAGGCATTCCTTAAATTAATTTGAAATCGATCTTGTATAATTTAACCTCGATGTTGCATTGAGGAATTGCTTTTAAAGAGTATTCAAGTTTCTCATCTTTTTTCTGACAGATGATTAACCCTTTGATATTTTCCCCTTCTTTGGCTATGTTTTCTTTAACCCAACCCATATATCTGAGGACCTGACCTACAACTTTATCCGATTCACGGCCTTTCTTTAATTCCATGACTACATAGGATTTAGTCTCTGGTTCTTGTGCAAGAATATCAATATTCCCTATCTCAGTGGGATATTGTTGGCCATTCCCTTCTTCATCTTCAAATAATTTTAATTTCCCTGCAAAAATCTGATTGAGATTTGTAACGATAAAGTCTTCCAGATATTTTTCCAACGCAAATTCCTGTTCCTTTAAAATGTCCGCTGTTTTAATTCCTTCTGCTTCCTTTTCCTGGATTACACCTTTCATAAAGGAATTATATCTTTCTTCAGAAATTTCCCAAATTGTGAACATGGGAAATACCTGAGTATCAAAATCGATTTCTTTCTTTTCCCATTTTATGTCGAGAAAATGATTGTAAGGTGTGCCCGGTAAATTTCCTGCCCGTTCTTTTCCTTGATTTTCATCAAAGTAAGCACCCTTTATTACTTCACCTACGGCCAATATTTTCTTTCTTCCTTTCCGAGCAATTACGATATCCCCCACGGAAATATCATTATAGAAGTGCCAAAAGCCCCAACGGTCTACAGGAACATCTTTTCCATATTTTTCGATATACTTCTTTTTGTATTCCTCTTCCGTTATTGAAAACGTGAAAATATTACCCAATTCAAACCATCCCACAGCAATGGTTTCATTCTTCAGATCATATTCCCATGCTTTACTGAAAATTTCCTGTTTTGTGGAATTTTGAGGAGCAATTACCCAATATTTTTTCATGCCTCATTTCCTCCTTGTGAGTCGGAAAAACATCTAAAATACCGATTCGCGCAATTTTCTCCTCAATACGATTGCCATCCTGCCAATAATTGGCACAAAAGAAAACCCCAGGTTAAGCGCCTGGACTTTTCTCTATAGCATATTTGTGGAGCTCATCACAACTTTTGTGAGAGTCTCGAATTAGCGGACAGATAGCAGAACCCAAAACTTTTCCAAAATGAATTTCCCCCACAAAATAAGCACAAAAAGCCAAATCAATTGGCAGTTTTTTTAAGACAAGGAGAGTGTGGAGATGCATGGGCTGCAACAACAGGTGCATTCAACCTATGTCTTGTCTAATGCTCTCAAAAGAGCGTCGAATGCTCCAAGCAGATCATCATAGGTTAGAAATTTAATTCGACCAAAGTCAATGCCCTTCAATTTGCGAAGGTGCTCAGGATCATTTTCAACGTCACGTCCTGCAATAACAACAGCTCGAACTGATCCAACCTGTTTCTGGTCTAATCTGATACATTCAAGAACTGCCAATCGATGTTCATCTGAAGTATGCAACCAATTTCGAGCTTGATCAAAGGCATGCTGCAAATCCGAATGTACTCCTCCATCCTTCTTCAATATCTGTGTATGAGGTTTTTCAAGCTCAATGAGAATCAATTCCTTGGCATGGCTTAAAATCGTGAAATCCGTTTTATAAAATGACAGAAGCGGTGCCTTAAAGAAAATAAGGGATGGCGAAAATTCGTGAAGAAGGACTGGATTTTCCTCAAGGAATTTTTGTAGAATTTCTTCCGATTCTTTTTGATCCAGAAGTGCACAGAAATTGGTTCGGATGGTATCAAGTGCATCTCGCTCATAAGATGGAATAAGAGTAACGTCTTCGCTACCCCTCTTTTGCCCCAGTAGCCCATGGAGATTTGATCTGATTATTGTGAGGTTCGCTTCTAATTTTCCGCAATCACAGACAAACTTTCCGGGAAGATTCTGATACCATACGAAACCATTACCTTCCAGGCTGGCGTCTTGCTCCAATCCTGCATATGATTTCAAGCTACCACCACACATTTTGCAACTGAGAACTAAATGAACACCCTTTGCGGCTCGCGGATCACTTCGAATTGCCGCAATTCGAGCTTCAGATAGGGGCTCAGGATTTATTAGACCAAAATTTAGACTTCCTACCTTCGTTTCACTGCCTTCTTCCAACAGCCAGAGGTGATAAAGACCAGGTTTTGGGATCGTTAGCTCCATTCCGGAAACGGGCAAAACTAAAAATGCCCATGTCGATTTGTGAACATTCGGTATGATAGCATCCGTTTTAATTATTGGAGCCTCGGTTAAAGACTTTTGTTTTGAAAGGTCAAGATCAAATGGCAACTCCCCAAATCTGAAATTCATGGTGGCTGCTTCTACGCCATCGTTATCTCGCCATTTCAAAGCGAAAGATTCATCTGGATTCATGTCGTAGATTGAAAATGCAAACCCTCCTCCTCTTAGGGTCAGGGGGTATATATAGGAAAATATTATTTGTTTAAATCCCAAGATATTATATTTCCACAGTCTTGGATGCGTGTTCTGAACCAGAGAATATCGTTCCACATAGCCCAAAAATCCAATAGAAGGTATACTCTTCGCCATTCTTAATTCCTTTTAATTTCCTTCCTTGATATTACCGAGCCCTGAATTCCTTGAGCCTGGAACATTCAATTAATTGGTCAAGCGTTTTGAAGGTGAAAACCTTACCGCGAGTTGCCAAAAGCATCTTTTTCATGTCCTCGCGACGAACCCCAAATCCACGACCGCCAATGCACGCGATGACCTCAAATTTAGGGTTATTCGGCGACTGGTCATTTTTGCTCAATTCTCCAAGGTGCTGAATTCGGGTAACCTTGTCGCGCGCCGTGCCGTCGTCTTCCGTAATTTTGGCTTCAATAATTACTTGCGGATTGAATTCGCTGGGGATAATGAAATCCGGAGCCTGGTCGAAACCCGGGATCTGCTCAGCTCTCTTGGTCTTCCGGTAACTAATACCCGCCTTCGTCAGGACATCCTCAATAGCCGACTCCAAAAAGTCCCCAACCAGTTCGCTTACGGAATCACGATGACCGGCGAAGGGTCTGCCCAGGAATCTTTCGTAAAGGAGCATGGCATAAGGAACGCCAATTTTGGCCAAAGCCTGCATCCCCTTCAATCCCGTTGCCGTGTCAGCCTTATCTAAACGATGAATTTTATCTGACTCTACCGCAGGGGCTCCTTCTATGAGTAAATTGCAGGCCGTTTCTATGAGTGCTTTCAAACGGAATCCGGAGATGCCATTTCGCTTTATTGGAGACAAGGGATTCATCCGAACTTTACGATCAAGCGACCGAATAAATCCCTGAGAAATTTCCGTACTTGTTCGCCTTGATGCAACGTACGCCCACTCCGGGGGTGAAAAGCCAAGGAGGGTGCGCAAAACCACAATCGAAATAGGGACAGAGAAGGCAATGGGGAGAACGCAATCGACGGAAAAGTTTATGAAGCCCCCAGTCCCCTGTTTTAAAGCTTCATACCCTTGCTCAAAAACTGGATAATCGACAAACCCTGCTCCTCTTGGCAGGACAAGGAATTCAGATTCGAGGCAAGAGAAGACCACAGAAACAAAAGGATCGGGATTTTCTTGAATGATGGGAAAGGGAACTTCAAAAGGAAATTTCGTCATCTTTTTCTCCATAAGGTACGCCAAATTCTCTAATAATCCCTGATTGGATGCTTGGTGCCCTTAAAAGAACATCAGGTAGATATTTTTGAATGGCCTCTAAACCGCCAATTCTATGGGACCATTCAGCAGCTATTTTGAGGCGTTCCTGAGGAGGAAGCGTTCTATCCCACCCATTTCTTAGAAACCAGATTGTAAGACGGGTAAGATGGCCGAAAATAATACAGCGGATATCCCCTTGTGTCGGTTCAACGTTTGCAGCCGATAGCTTTTGGGCATCTTCCGACACCAGGGCAGCAATTCCTTGCGGTGAATCGGTGACCCATCTGCGAGGAATGGAGCCAGTAGATCGGCAGACTAAAACCGTATCAATAATCGAGGAGCCAGTCCCTTTAATATGAATTGACGCACCCATTTCTGCCGGACAAGGAATCGATGCGGAGCATGCCAGGCCAGAATCAAGGATGGCCACTGCGATTGGAAAGTAGGCCTCCAGATTGTTGTGATGGTAAGTAAAGGCTAAGGGTGAACCGGGTTTCAGCGCTTTGGACATCCGCTGAAATACCATGGAGATGCCTTCCGTGAAATGGTCAAGCCCCCGCCCCATGTTTTTGTTGCCAGTTAATTCATTAGGATCGCGTGTTGAGATTTTCTTAAAGACCTTGTCTGTATCTCCAACTAAATGACGGAGCCAAACATAACAAAAATCCATGAGTTCGGCATATTGAACATTTCCGTAGTAGGGAGGGTCGGTGAATACTGCGTCGAGACTTGCGGGAGGCAGTTTCGCCTCCGCCGCATTCTCGCACTTCAGATTGACACCTCGCTTTCCCTTTGGAAGCTTCCCGTTGCTGATATCTCCGATCCATTCCCCTTCGATAGCTACTTGCACCTTAAGTGAGCCCTTGTGAAGGATTTCGAATGGGTGATCACAATACGATTTGGCCTTGACAAATTTATCAATGATGTTCGACCAGCCGCCGCTTCCGACATTCACCCCCTGAGACCCATTGGAAATACCCAAAAAGTTCGATTCGCATTGAACGAGCCCGACCGGAAAGCCGTGAACTGAAAAAATATCCAGGGATTTAAGCGCCATCGTATCGTAGCGGCAGAGCATGTTTTGGTATCGAAGAAGATCAGACAGGTTTGTAGCTAAGGCATTGCGAACGCATTGGTCATTTTGGCGAGAAATGATTCGGCAACTTAATTCGAGCCCCAATAGCTGGCGAGCATTGAACAAATCGCGATAATTTTTGTACCCCCACCGATGAAGGCGGTCCGTTTCATCACCCGAAGGGATCGCTTCTTCCGGCACGAATCTTGGGCGCATCTTTCCCCATGCGGAATGAGCTTCTTCGTACCTGGAAAGATCATTTAAATCTGGTTTCTTGAAGAAGCGCCCTTTATGGGTCTCCTTACAGCGGGGACAATAATACTCTATGGCAAACATCCTGTGTCGGGGAGCGCCACTTTCCGGGTCAGGGAACTTATTATCCGCGTGGCAATGGCGGCAAGGACAATGGCCCCGACTGGCGGGTCCTTGAAGAACCAATCGTTTGCCGCAGTTGCCACAATTCCCGGGGTTTTCCCGATCATTAGTTTCCGTGAGTTCACCACACTGGGAACAAACAAGAACATTTTTAGGGTGCCGTCTGTTTTCGGAAAGGAGAAATCCGGGGAAGAGATCAAACTCTTTGCCGCAGTTATGGCAGGATTGAACTTTTACCCAAAGGAAATACTTGACGTGGGCGCTTGCGGATCCACATTTTAGGCATTTCGTCTGGTACAAATACCCAATCCGACTTTCCAGTTCAGAACGTAGTTCTTTCGAAGCATCTTGATAAGCACCAAGATCAAGATGTTCGATTTCCTGTTTTACAATCCAATAAGACATCGGGTTTATATCATAGCCGATCACATCACAGCCAACTCGGTTGGCTTCTATTAGGGGAGTGCCCCCACCCATGAAGGGGTCCGCAATTCTTAGACCTTTGAACTTGTTAGCTTTGTAGAAAGTCTCTCGCAATGGCCCTTTTGAAAATTCGGAAAGAAGAAGTGCGCGAAAAAGGGTTCCCGGACGCCGAGCAAACCATTTATGAACCGCAATAATCGGTCGATAATTCTGCTGGATCTGCTTTTCCCGAAGCGCCAAGTCGGCAACGAAGGGAATGTCAAAAGCCCGTTCAATCAATTTACTGACCTATACCACCGCAAGGAAATTCAGTGAAATAGAAGAAATATTTTTAAATCCCCAGCGTTGCCGAGCCCGAAGAGAAGAGATCCGCTGGGTGACTGGGCCTTCTTGATATCGAAGTCAACAGGAGGTTGAAAGGTTGGCTCATAATAAATAAAAAGCCTGAAGAAATCAAGGTAAAAGCAGATATGAAAAGTACCCTGGAATAATTCATTTGACATAGAAGAAGTCGGCATGATAAGCAAGGAACGATGATGAGGAAATTTAAGCCGGATCGGACCTGTTTAACGATTTGAAATTGCAGGAAAATTTATCTAATCGATGCCATAAAGGGGAGTTCCTTTTGATGGTTTCCCTGGATCAGCGTCGATGGTTACAGTGGCTTTTGGAGGCGAAGAAACGGTTTGGGGTCTCGATATTAAACTATGCGGTGACCTCAGTGCATTTAATCATGACGGATGTCAGGGGAAAGGTGCCATTCCCCAGATCATGCAATTGATCATGGGGAGGATGGGGCAGGAATACAACCAGAGGAAGAATCAAAGGAGAGCCTCGGGGAAAAAAAGCATCACTTAAAAAACGGAGGGGAAAATGGCAAAAGCAAAAACGGGACAAGGGAAGATGCCCAAAGCAAGTGAACCCAAAACAAAAAAACCAAAAGAAAAAATACCCAAGGAAACCCTGCTGAAGATTTATCGAGATATGGTCCGTTTGCGTTTTTTTGACGACAAACTGAATCAATTGGTCGCCAGTGGAATACGGATCACGCAGCATTCCACTCACGGTCAAGAGGCCACCCAGATCGCCGCGACGAACGCCCTGGAACCTTCGGACTACCTCATGCCCTACCATCGAGGATGGGGATGGGCGATCGGCAAAGGTATGCAACCCCGTCATCTTCTCGCTGAGTTAATGGGAAAGGCAACGGGCTGTTGTAAAGGGAAAGGAGGCGTTCACATTGCGGATTGGAACCTGCGCATCATGGGAAGGCCGGGAGTACAGGCTGCTCATATCCCCATCGCCGCCGGGATAGGACTTTCCATCAAATTTCGGAAGGCCCCAGACGTTGTTTTATGTTTCTTCGGGGACGGAGCGTCGAACGAGGGGAACATTCATGAAGGAATGAATCTGGCTTCGGTTTGGAAGGCGCCCGTGGTTTTCGTTTGTGAGAATAATCTCTATGCCCTCTTCACCCCCAACGTGGAGACAACATCGGTCCGGGATATCGCCGATCGAGCGCAGGGATATGGAATGGCGGGGGTTATCATCGATGGGACGGATGCCATGGCGGCATACCAAGCGGCGAGCGAAGCGATCCGGCGCGCCCGCTCCGGACAAGGGCCTACATTAATCGAAGCCAAAACCTACCGCATTCACGGGCATACCGCCATGGATGGCTTCCATCTTGGGGGATACCGGGCCAAAGAAGAGGTTGAAGAATGGGAGAAGAAAGATCCGATCCTGAAGCTGCGTAAAAGATTAATCGCCATGGAATACTCGACGGCAGCCCGGCTGGACCAAATCGACCAAAAGGCTAAAGAAGAGATTGAGGAAGCCGAAAAATTTGCCAAAGAGAGTCCCTACCCCACCAAGGAAGAGATTTTCAAAGATGTTTACGTAGAAGATGTTCAATAGGCCTAAGCAGATTTAATCATCAACGGAGGAAAATGAGATGGCATCGAAAGAATTGACTTATGTCCAGGCCGTGCGCGAGGCCTTAGGGGAAGAGATGCAGCGGGATGAAAGAGTGATCATCATGGGCGAAGACGTCAAAATCAACGTATGGGCTGCGACTCGGGATCTCTATAAAGATTACGGAGACCGGGTGATTAACTGCCCGCTCTCGGAGTCGGGATTTTCCGGTGCTGCGATAGGCGCGGCGATGACCGGAATGCGGCCGGTAGTGGAAATCATGTACCCGGATTTCACCATGTACGCCGCTGACTCGATCGCCAATCAGGCCGCCAAATACCGCTATATGTGCGGCGGCGGAGAATTTAAGGTCCCCGTGGTTTTTCGAATCGCCGGATCAGGAAACTCCGGCCCCTCCGGCTGCCATCACGGGCAGTCCCTGGAAGCTACCTTTATTCATTTTCCGGGCCTTAAAGTGATCTTCGCCTCGACGCCTCGCGATGCCAAGGGCTTACTCAAAGCGGCAATTCGGGAGGATAATCCCATCTTATTTTATGAGCACAAGTTGCTCTACGGCGTCAAGGGAGAAGTACCCGAGGGAGATTACGTCCTCCCCATTGGCCAGGCGGATGTTAAAAGAGAAGGAAGCGATGTAACGATTGTCTCCTACGCTTGGACCCTGCACAAAGCCTTGCGGGCCGCCGAACAATTGGCGCAGGAAGGAATTGAAGCCGAAGTCATTGACTTGAGAACTTTGCGTCCTTTGGATAAAGAATGTATTCTCAAATCCGTGGCCAAAACCTCGAAGTTGGTGACGGCCGAGGAAGGAACCAAAATGGGAGGCATGGGAGCTGAAATTGCCGCGATGGTCGCCGAAGAAGGTCTGGATTATTTGGATGCTCCCATTAAACGGGTGGCCTCTGCCGAATGGATCATTGCCAGTTCGGATTATGCCGGCCAGATGGGTATCCCCCAGGAGGCCGATATCATCCGGGCGGTGAAGGAGCTCGTTTAAAACCAGTTTTTTTTGAATGGAGAAAAAAATGGCTTTTGCAGTAAAGCTTTCCAGTTTGGGGGTTGCGATTACCGAGGGGACCATCGTTCGTTGGCTGAAAAAAGAAGGGGACCAAGTCCAAAAGGATGAAATCTTGGCCGAGGTCGAAACGGAGAAGGTAAATTTTGAGATCGTTGCCCCGGAAGCCGGTATTCTTTTAAAGATTTTGTATGGCGAAAAGACGATTGCCCCTGTAGATTCCACCGTTGCTTTGATCGGTGAACCGGGAGAGGACCTGTCCGCCTATCTAACGCCAAAAATTCAGCAAGAGCAAGCCGCCGGTGAAAAGCCCCTTTCTCCTGCTCGGACGGGACAGCCGTCCGGCGGAGCAGTGAAAGCCTCGCCAGCCGCCAAAATGTTGGCCAAGCAGGTCGGGGTTGAGGTTGCCGAGGTTCCAGGAACAGGCCCGGGAGGGAGAATCACCAAAGAAGACGTGGAGAAATTCGCTGCTCAGAAACAGCCGAAAGTAGAAGGCGGGGTTCCCGAACTCGAGGAGGTCATCCCCCTGATCGGTATCCGGAAAGCCATCGCCGATGGGATGTCCTTGAGCGTGAAGACTGCAGCCCACGTAACCACGATTGCCGAAGTGGACATGACCGAATTGGTGAAGCTGCGTTCGGAAATCGGTCCTCGATGGAAAGAGGAAGGGTTCAATTTGACCTATGTGCCCTTCGTCATTCGGGCTGCTGTGGATGGAATTCGGCAGTTTCCGATCTTGAACTCTCAGATGTTGCCGGATTCCATTCTCGTGAAAAAATACATCAATTTCGGGGTGGTGGTGTCCATCCAAGAGGGGCTGGTGACGCCGGTTCTCCAGCGCGTAGAATCGAAAAGCGTCAAAGAAATCGCCCAAGCCCTCGATGAAATCTCGGCCCGCGCCAGAGATTGGAAGCTTTCTCTGCAAGATATGCGGGGTGGAACCATTACTCTTTCGAATCCCGGAGTTTTTGGAGCGGTGATTGCCACCCCGATTATTTATCCCCCCCAAAATTCTATTTTGTGGATGGGCAGGATTGCCAAGGCGCCGGTGGTGCGGAATGATGAGATCGTCATCCGGTCGATGATGTACCTTTGCGTTTCCTATGATCATCGGGCGATTGATGGGAGCATCGCGGCCCAATTCCTTCAGCATACCCGGAGACTACTGGAGGATCCCTCCCAATTACTCTGACCCCGAGAGACTTTGGATTCTCTCCCAATTCGTTGGTTGATTTTCCTTTAGCAGCGATGTAAGGGTACGGAAGGAATCGTTGATTTCCGCAAAGGGCGGCGGGAGAAATTAGATACTAAACATCTAACAGGGTGAATCCTTGTCCAAAAAGGAATTTCCGATACAATAAATTTGGGAGAGAGGGGAGCAGGATGATTGATGAACTCTGCCATTTTGGGGTTTTAGAGTTAGCCCGGCTGTATCGTCGTGGGGAAATTTCGCCGGTCGAGGTTGTCAACGCCCATTTGCATCGCTGTGATCGATTGAACCCGGTTTTGAACGCCTTTCTATTGATCCTCCGCGATTCAGCCATCCAGGCCAGCCGGGCCATGGAAGCACTCTTTCAGGCAGGAATCGATCTCGGACCTTTGCAGGGGGTGCCGGTCTCGGTTAAAGATATCATCCGCTTGCGGGGTACGGTAACCACGGCTGCTTCCAGGGTTCTGCTCCAGGAGCCACCGGACCAAAGTGATGCGGTAATCGTTCAACGATTGCGGGCGGCCGGGGCGATCATTATCGGTAAGACCAACCTGCACGAGTTTGCCACAGGAGACCCGGACCCTGCCGGCCCTTTCGGCCTGGTTCAAAATCCCCGAAGAATTGGTTACCATCCCGGCAGCTCAAGCAGCGGGGCAGGATCCGCCACTGCCGCGGGTTTAGGGGTCATCGCTCTGGGAACAGATACCGGCGGCTCAGTCAGGATCCCGGCCTACCTATGCGGGGTAGCCGGCCTTAAGCCGACGACCGGCAAAGTTGATCTGGATGGTATCATTCCTCTGAGCTGGACCCTGGATACAGCTGGCCCGCTGGGGCGGCGAGTAAGCGATATCGCCGCAGTTTGGACAATTTGGGGTGAAAAAAGTCCACGGAAAGAAGAAATTATCGGTCAAACGGGTGCTCTTGATCCCCATTATTTTGACCAGAGCGTAACCGGTTGGCGCGTGGGCGTACCCTGGGGTGATTATTTTGGCCAATTGCAGCCGCAAGTATCAGCCGCCTTTCAGCGTACTCTAAAAATTTTAACTGAGTTGGGCTGCCGCATGATCGATTTTAACCCGCGGGGGGTAGAAGAGATCCCTGAATTATGCACCCATATCATGCAAGCTGAGGGGTCGGCCTATCATGAACGGTACCGGGATCGGGAGAACCTTTATGGTTCAGGTTTTCGGGAACGTATCTTGCCGGGACGGGAGCTGCCGGCAATGACGTATTTACTGGCCCGCCGGCGCCAGCTCGAACTGCAGGAAGAGTGGCTGAAGCTGGCGAGAGGATTCGATGTGCTGGTCGTACCGAGCGGGCCGGCCTTGGCCCCTCCTCATGGCCAAAACACCATCGAGATTGGCGGCAAGCATTTTCCTTTCCGACCTGCTCTGAGCTGCTTCACCCGTCCCTTTAATTTATTAGGATGGCCGGCTTTGACCTTACCCAACGGAATCAGCGACGAAGGTCTGCCGACGGGGGTGCAGATAGCAGGTCCGCCGGACAGCGAAGAGCGGTTACTGACTTTAGGATATCAACTGGAAAGGTCTCTGGGATTGGTGGATAAGCTGGGCATTGAGCCCGGACATCCGGCCGCGGGTCAAAGGAGCGAATAAAGATTTGGCCATCGGCAACGAGGAACGAACAAAAAACATCCCTGGGAAAAACGCCGAAAAATTATTCGGCCTTAAGAGGCAGGCCCAGGAGGGCGGGTCTTCAGCGGAGACATCGGATCGATTTAAGGATTGATCCGGAGAATTAGGAAACCGTCACCATGAAAAAAAATGCTGGAAAAGGCCCTTGGATTCATTATGGTTGGATCGTTATGGCCATGGGTATGCTGACGGCCATCGGAGCCCACGGATTCGGACGGATGGCTTATACCTTAATCCTTCCTTCCATGAAGGACGGCCTCCATTTCAACTACGCCCAGCTGGGACTTTTGGGGACGGGCAATTTCATTGGATATCTCACCTTGGCCGTCATCGGGGGATTTCTGGCTGCGAAATTCGGTACCAGAATCGTTATCACTCTGGCCCTCATTCTTATGGGTGTAACGATGATCATTACCGGTCTGGCCCAAAGTTTCGGTTTTGCCTTTGTGATGCGGCTCCTGACCGGTTTCGGCAATGGGGCTGCGTATGTGCCTGCCATGGCCCTGGGTTCAGCCTGGTTTGCCATGAAAAGAAGGGGGTTGGCAACCGGAATCGTTTCTGCCGGTATCGGAGCGGGCACGCTGATTGCGGGTTTCATCGTACCTTATATTCTAAAGTCCTACGGGGCTGAAGGTTGGAGGTTCTGCTGGTACTATTTAGGAGGTGCCGTGCTTCTTATCTCCGGTATTGTGTATACCTTTATTCGAAGTCAGCCTGATGAAAAAGCTCTTTCTCCCCTAGGGTGCGGGGAAGGAGATACTCCCTTAAAGCCTGTGGCCGAAGCAGGGAAAGCGAAAGCTTTGCAGTGGGGGTTGGTCTATCGGGTCAGGGAAGTCTGGTATCTTGGGCTCGTTTATTTTATGTATGGATTCTCTTACATCATTTATATGACCTTCTTTGCCGCCTTCCTGATTAAAGAGATGGGACTGAGCCAGGCTCAGGCTGGGGCGCTTTGGGCTTTACTGGGAGGATTGAGCATTTTCTGCGGGTTAATCTGGGGCGGAATTTCCGATCTCCTTGGCCGAAAATATGGCTTGGCCCTTGCTTATCTTACCCTGGCGGTAGCCTATGCTGTTCTGGCCTTGATAAAATCATCGATAGGTTTCTATTTTTCGGCAGTGATCTTTGGTCTCGCCGCCTGGAGTATACCCACGATTATGGCTGCGGCAGCTGGAGATTATGTAGGACCAAGACTCGCCCCGGCCGGCTTGGGCTTTATCACCCTTTTCTTCGGCATCGGCCAAGCCTTGGGTCCAGCCTTGGGAGGCTACCTTGCCGATGTAACTCATTCTTTCGCCGTGCCCTTTCTTTTGGCCAGCGGTGTTTCCTTGTTGGGAGCCATTTCTTCTTCTTATCTGGAAAAACCAAAAAAAGATACCGGTTTGTAAAAATTTTTATCGTTGCCGGAACCCGCTTGCCCCCCTCCTTAGTCTCCGGCGTTCATTTCATGTTTTCGATGATGGCCCGGCCGAATTCACTGCATCTGACCCGGGTCGCTCCTTGGAGCTGGCGCGCTAAATCATAAGTCACGATCTTGGCCTGAATGGTCCTCTGGATACCGGTCCGAATCAATGCGGAGGCCTCCCTCCAGCCCAGGTAGTCAAACATCAAGACGCCGGAAAGGATCACCGATCCGGGATTGATCACATCCTGGCCGGCATATTTCGGAGCTGAACCATGGGTCGCTTCGAAGACCGCTAAACCATCGCCGACGTTGGCCCCCGGGGCCATTCCCAGCCCGCCAATTTCAGCGGCCAGGGCATCGGACATATAGTCCCCATTGAGATTCGGCATGGCGAGAACGCTGTATTCATCGGGCCGCAGCAGGATTTGCTGAAACATGGCATCGGTGATGCGATCTTTGATCACCACCTTGCCTCCGGCATTGCCGTCCGGCGGAAGATTCGCTTCGCCAATGGTTTGGCCGGCAAACTCGTCTCCGGCGAGTTCATAACCCCAGTCCCGAAATGCGCCTTCCGTGAATTTCAGGATGTTTCCCTTGTGGACCAGGGTCACGCTCGGGCAGTGATAATCAAGTGCCCAGCGAATGGCCTTCCGGATGAGGCGCTTGGAGTTGAAGGGGCTCATGGGCTTGATGCCGATGGCCGAGTCGGGTCGGATTTTCTGGCCCAGCTCCTTGGCCAGGAACTCGATCACCTTGACCGCCTCGGGGGTCCCTGACGGCCACTCGATGCCGGCGTAGAGGTCTTCCACGTTTTCCCGGAAGACGATCATATCGACCTTTTCCGGCTCCTGGAGAGGGCTGGGAACCCCCGGTATGTATTTAACAGGCCGAATACAGGCATAAAGATCGAGTTTCTGGCGGATGGCCACGTTGAGGCTGCGCATGCCGCCGCCAACCGGCGTTCCCAGGGGACCCTTGATCCCTATACGATATTTTTTAAAACTCTCCAGAGTTTCTTCCGGGAGCCACTGCCCGGTTTGGGCATACCCTTTTTCCCCGGCTAAAACTTCGATCCAATGGATCGACCGTTTTCCACGGTAGGCCTTCGCCACCGCCGCGTTGAACACTTCCACCGAAGCTTTCCAGATGTCGGGTCCAACGCCATCTCCTTCGATGAAAGGAACGGTTACGCCATCGGGTACGATCAGTCGGTTGTCAGGACCAACCTGAATGATTCCGGGTGCAGCTGACATTCCATGATCTCCTTTATGAAAATTTAAAAGGGTTGGGGAAATCTTCCCGCCAGGATATATTATCAGGCATTCCCTGCTTTGTTTACTTCAAATTTACTGCTTAAATCAAGGCCAGCTTCTGCCTTTTGCCATGCCTTTTCGAGGGCATACCGACTCCATACTCTGACCATCTCTCTCCGATAAGGTGCGGAAGCACGGACGGAAACGCCGGGGTTGGGCTTAGCTTCGCCAGCCGCTATTTCGGCCGCCCTGGCGAAAAGAGATTTATCCCTCCGCTTTCCTAAAAGAATCGATTCTGCATTTTTCACCCTGAGCGGGGTGGGGCCGCAGGCCCCTAAAATTAACCGCGCGTTTTCGCAAAGCCCGTCGCGCGGGTTCAAAGTAATGAGCGCGGCCACGCCCACAATGGCCAGTTCAAAAGTTCCGCGGGGTGTATACTTGAGGTAACAACCTCCCGTAAAAGGCGGCGGTGCAGGGATTTTAAACCTCAAGAGCATTTCATCCCCCTTCAGGATCGTACGGCCTGGCCCGTTGTGAAATTTTTCCAGGGGGACGCTTCTTTCGCCGGCAGGGCTCATAAGGATCGCTTCTGCACCCAGGGCCATCAGGGCTGGAACGGTATCTGCAGAGGGAACTCCATTACAGGTATTCCCTCCTAAAGTAGCAACATTCCGGATCTGAGGGCAAGAGACCTGGGCTGCTCCTTGGCAGAGAATATCGAAGCCGGATTGTAAGATCTCCGATTTTTCTATCTCCCGCATTGTAGTCAAGGTCCCGATCCGTATCCCCCCTTCGACCTTCGGCAAGATTCCCTTGAGCTCCGGAATCCGGCCAATGTGAATCACGCCATCAGGTCGCATAATCCCCCGCCGCATTTGTACAACGAGGTCTGTTCCCCCCGCAAGGATTTTGGCTCTCTCCCGGTAGCGCTCCAGCAGTGCCATGGCCGCTGGAATAGAATCGGGCTCCCAGTATTCAAACTTCATATGTCCCTTTTTTTCATCCTATCCCTGGCCGCCTCGACGGCTTCCACGATCTTTACATAGCCTGTGCACCGACAGATATTGCCGTGCAGATTTTCTCGGATGTCTTCTTCGGTGGCCTCGGGTTTTTCATCCAGCAGAGCTTTGGCGGTCATAATCATACCTGGCGTGCAGTAGCCGCACTGCACGGCAAAATGATCGATGAAAGCTTGTTGGAGAGGGTGCAGGTTTTCCGCACTCCCCAAGCCTTCGATGGTTAAAATTTGTTTCCCCCTGGCTTGAAGGGCTAACATCAGGCAGCTCTTTATCGCTTGGCCATCCACGATCACCGTACAGGCCCCACAGTTCCCATCGTCACAGCCCATCTTGGCCCCGGTGAGGCCGAGGTCTTCCCGCAGGACTTCCAGCAAGGTCTTCCAGGGTTCCACGAAGACTTCCTGAGTTTTCCCGTTCACCTCCAGTTCGATCTTCTGTTTCATATTCATTGCCCCCCTCTTCGTCTTGGGGGCTGGCCAGAGGCAGAGGCCGGGGCCTTGGCCATTTGGAGGTGCTGCAGGACCCGCTCGGGATTCATGGGAAGGTCCCGCAGGCGGACGCCGACGGCATTGTACACCGCGTTGGCGATAGCCGGGGCGACGGTGACCATGGTCGCTTCCCCGATACCCTTCGATCCCCAGGGGCCGTCGGGAAGGGGGTCGGGGGCAAAAAAGGATTTGAATTGAGCCCGGGGCGGCATCTCCCGAAAGGTGGGAATTCGATAATTTCCGAAGCTGCTGTTGATCATGAGGCCATCCCTGAAAATGTACTCTTCCAGCACAGAGGCTCCGATGGCCATGCCGAACCCTCCCTCCATCTGCCCCTCGCACATTTTCGGGTTGATGGGAAAACCCATATCCGCAGTGAGGACCCCTCGAAGAATCTTGATCTCTCCCGTTGCGGTGTTGACGGCGACCTCGACGCCACAGGCATTATACTGATACCAGTTCCACATCCTGGGGGTCAAGCCGGTCTCGGGATCCCAGGGAACCGCCGGAGAAGGGGCGAAGACACCCCAACCCCGCACCGGGGTTCCCTTTTTCAGCGCCGGTCCTCCCTGGAGAGTAAACATGGAAAAAGGTTCGAATAATTTGTTCAGATCCATCCCCGGTGATCCCTGCACCATGATTTTCCCATTCTCCAGCGTAAGGTCATCCGGAGAGGCTTCCAGTTTTTGAGAGGCGGCTTGGAGGATCTGCCGGATGGCATCCTGGCACGCCAAGCGCAAGGCATTGCCCGTGTTATAGGTCGTAAAACTGGAGGCCGAAAAAGTATCATAAGGGGTAACGGCGGTATCGCCGCGCTTGACCCTCACCTGGCAGATGGGAACCCGAAACTCTTCGGCCGCGATCTGGGCCATCACCGTCTCGGATCCCATTCCCTGCTCGTCGGCGCTGTAAAGTACTTCAATCGTCCCGTCCTCATGGACCAAAACTTCCGCTTCGGATCGCCCCCGAGGGGTGTTTTGCTTGCCGCCCATGGCCACCCCTTTTCCTCTCCGCCATGGCCCTGGTTCTTGGGTTGAGGGTTCGTGAAGCTGGATCTCCTGGACGACCTTTTCGAGGCACTGCATGACCCCGATGCTGGCGATTTCCTCCCCGTACGCATTCTTCTCGCCCTTGTGTAAAACATTCTTGCGACGCAGTTCCACGGGGTCCATTCTAAGCCTTTCGGCCAGCATATCCAACTGGCATTCAATGGCCCAGACGACCTGCGGGGTTCCCAGGCCTCGGTAGGCGCCGGCCCAGGGGGTGTTCGTGTTCACGCCATAGGAATCCAAAAAGAAGTTGGGGATCCGATAAGTGGGAACCGCTCCCGAGGAGGCCGTACGCCCGTCCTGGACGGCGGCATAGGAAGCGCCGTTGTCCACGATGACCTTCATCTGCTGGGCAACAATGGTTCCATCTCTCTTGACCCCGGTCTTGATGTAGGTTACCACGGGAAGGCGGGTGGAGGCCGCTAAATACATTTCTTTCCGGGAAAAGGTCAACTGAACCGTTCCCCCTGTCTTCAAGGCCAGAAGGATGGCCAGCGGCTCGACGTAATGGCGCAGGCGGTTGCCAAAACTTCCTCCCTGGTAGGGGTTGATCACCCGTACCTTTGCCAGGGGGAGGTTGAACAGATCGCTGATGATCCCCTTGATGACGTGGACTCCCTGCCCGTTGGTCCAAAGGGTCACCCCCCCATCGGGCTCGCATCGAGCAAGGCAAGAAGCCGGCTCCAGTTGGGAATGGCTGATCCGGGAGGTTGAAAACCGGTTTTCCAAAACGATATCGGCCTCCGCGAATCCCTTGGCGACGTCCCCGGCCCGGAGCTTGAAGTGGCCCGTGATGTTGGGGGCTTCGGGAGTTATGAGGGAGCTTCCGGGGTACTGTCCCAGTTGTCGGTCCACAACGGCCGGCGGATTAGCCTGCATGGCTTCTTCGGCGTCAAGGACCGCCGGAAGCTTTTCATATTCCACCTGGATCAATCCAATCGCTTCCTCGGCGATCTCCGGGGATCCGGCCGCCACGGCCGCCACTCCCTCGCCGGCCCAAATCGCTTCTTCCAGGGCCAGGATGCGGGGGGCGCGGAAGTGGACCTTTTCTGGACAGTCCTTCCCGGTGACGACAGCCCGAACCCCGTCCATTTTTTCGGCCCGGGAAGTATCGAGTTTTACGATCCGGGCATGGGCATGGGGACTGCGCAACACCTTGATATGGAGGAGCCCGGGAAAATTGCGCTGCAAATCGGCCGTAAACCGGGCTCTTCCCAAGACTTTATCGAGCGCATCCACCCGGGGAATACTTTGACCAATGAACAAAAGAGAGGAGATCAAAGATTCTTTTGCCGACATGGGAGTACTCCTGGCGTCCCATCAAAAACAGTAATCAGTGAACGGTGATCCGTAAAAAGAAGTCTCGAAACCTGTGCATCACCGATATCTTTCCGCCTTCCCATGGAGAAAGTTGAAGATTCGTTCTACCGCCTTCTGCTGAATCATAGGACCGGCGCTTTCCTGGCCGATATCCACGGGGTATCGGTCCAGAAAGCTGATGCGCTGGATGCATTCTTCCAGGCTCCAACCTTTGGCAATCCCCACCGCAACAGCCGTAACCCATTCCCGGATAAAAGCACTTTGCTTGAAGATGTAGTCTTTATTACAGATGGGACCGTGTCCAGGGACGATATAGTCTACATCCAGAGTTTTCAAAAAATCCAGAGACCCAAGCCAGGCATCGGGGTCAGCGCCATGAAACCAGGTTTGACATTCACAAAATATCGTGTCCCCCACGAAGACCGCCTTTTCATTGGGAATATACACTGCAATTTGCCCCCGGGTATGCCCAGGAGTATGAAGCAATTCAAGGACCTGATCCCCTACCCGGAGGGTCAGGCGATGGCTAAAAAGGATGGTGGGGGGATGTAAAAAAAAATCTTTTTCTGGGGGCATCAAAGCCATCCCCGCAGGATCATCTTTTTTGACGACCTCTACGCTGTACGAATAAGGGGTCCCTGTAGAGACGATTCCAAATTCCTTCAAAATGTTCTCCTGGGCCACGACCGGACACAGGCCGGCAAAAAAGTAATTCCCGAAGATATGGTCGATGTGATGCTCCGTATTGATCAAGTATCGGATCGGGCCATTTTTCAGCGCTTCCTCTTTCATCTCGACTGCCTTGGTAGGCAGTTGGGGAGTATCGATGATCACCACTCCATCGGAAGTCACCACGTATCCCGGATTACAACCCCTAATATCAGTGGCCGCGTACACATTTTTGGTTACTCGCTCCATAGCTCCTCCTGAATTCCTGCAAGATATTTTCCCTCCGGGACCCCTGAAATCAATGCCCATTTTAAATAGGCCAGATCTTTGGCCTTCAACGAATTTGGAGATGATCGTTTTTTTTAAATTTTGGTGAATTTAGCAAGGGCCTCGGTGAAGGAAAGCCCTTGGCGAATCTCTCCGATCGCCTGCTGATCCTGTTGGTTCAACTTTTTAGGGAATACTTTTTATATTTAAAAGGGCCGGCTCATGCTGGGGTAATAAAATGTCGGCCAGTCCAGCCACTCTGACCATACTTTCAAACGCCTGCAGGGGATTGACATGAATCCCCGAAGGAGTCACGGGATAGTAAGGTTTCATATCCTCCCGAGCAACAAAATTATCCTGGACACAGCAAAAACCACTGATGACGGCCTTTCCTTTCTGGGTATTTACTGCGACGGCCTGGACTCCTGGACCATGTCCGGGCGCAAAGATCAAATCGATTCCCGGAAAAAGATCGGGCACATCTCCTCTTACTAACTGGAGTCGATGCCACCCGCTCAGCAGGTGAGGTTGGTAGATTTCTCGCAAAACCGGATGAGGGGCCATAGCGAACTTCCACTCCTCTTCCTGCATAAAAATAGTGGCCTTCCTGCATTTGGCAGTATTCCCCGTATGGTCGTAAGCGCCGTGGGTTTGGATGACATAGTCTATGTCCTCGGGCTTCAACCCTTGCGAAGCCAGAGCATCTTCAAATAACTGAATGTCTGTGAAGCGTACCGGGGAACGGCTGGAGTGGTACTTCATGGCATGCGCAGCGTCGATTCCGGTGTCGATGATGATGTTTTTATCCGCTCCTTTCACATACCAAGAAAAATAAGGAATCTCAATCTTCTCTCCCATGTTCAGGCGGTAGGTCATCATGCTTTTATCGAGCAGGATTTTCCCGATGGGCAGGGGAATGAGGGTGTACTCTTTCATTTTTTCTCCTTTTACTCTGGTATTGAACAAGTTTTTTCCTTTGGTGGAAAGGCTTTTACAATTTTCTCTTTCCAAAAATTCAATTCAGCTCATTCCTCCCCGGGACGACAAAAGAAATCGCCCGGTGGCCAGGAAAATCTCAACGCATGAGATTGGGGACCAAGAGGCTGATTTGCGGGTAGAAATAAAGAATAAAAGTGATGATGATATCCATAATGACGAAGGGCATGATCCCCTTGAAAATATCCTCAGTGGGTACCGTGGGGACGACGGATTTAATCATGTACACGTTCAACCCGACGGGCGGGGTGATCATGCCGATTTCGCAAAATTTTACCATTAAAATGCCGAAATGGATAGGGTCGAACCCCAAGGATGTAGCGGCCGGGAATATGACCGGAAGGGTGATCAGCATCATGCCAATCGGCTCGAGGATACATCCCAAAAAGATATACATCGCGAAAATCACGATAAAAAACATGAAGGGAGAAAAGCCGGAGGAAATGCAAAATTGACTTATCTCCATGGGGATTTTGGACAAGACGATAAAAGCCGCAAAAATGTACGCACCCACACAGACAAAAAAAAGAGTGGAGGTCAGACGCATCGAGTCTAAAACGGCCTGGGAGAAAGTTGTCCACGTGAGTTTCCCGCGAATGGCATTCATGACTAAAGTCGTAAAAGCCCCTGCCGCTGCCGCCTCGGTTGGGGTCCAAACCCCCATGTAGATTCCGCCCATAACAATCACGGCGAGGATCAATGTTCCTGATACTCCTTTTAGCGATCGAAACCTCTCCCTCCAGCTGACTCGCATGATATCGGGGGCCATGGCGGGGTTTATTTTAACCCATATCACAATGATGATCATCAACATGATCGCGGAAAAAATACCCGGAAGAAAGCCGGCAAAGAAAAGTTTGCCGATGGAGCTTTCCGTAAGCATCCCGTAAACGACCATGAAAATGCTGGGGGGAATAAGTGAACCCAGCGTACCAGCGGCGGCCGTGCAGCCGGTGCTCAACCTTGGGTGATAACGAAATTTAAACATCTCCGGCAAGGCGATCTTCCCAATGGCGCCCGCGGTGGCGACGCTGGAGCCACTCACGGCGCCGAACCCCGCGCAGCCTGCGATGGTGGCGATGCAAAGCCCTCCGGGTATCCTACCAAACCAGTTGCGGGTGGCCTCGAAAAGCTCGGTTACAATGCCGCTCTGGCCGGCCAGATTTCCCATAAGGATGAACAACGGGATACAGACCCACGTGAAATGGGCGGTGGACGAAAAAGGAACGGTCGTAATCAAACCCAAAGTGCCTTCGATTCCGATTAAATTTACCAACCCAGCGAATCCCACGACTCCCAAGGCGACGCCGATCGGCATTCCGATAACTAAAAAAACAATCAATACAACAATTCCCAGCGCTCCGATCGAAACGGTCTCCATTTTTATTCTTTAACCCTCCTCTCCCGAAGGCTTTCCGCGATATCGATCAATATCTGTAAACACAGCAAGACGGCACCCAGTGGAATTACAGCCTTTGCCGGCCAGTAGGGAATACGGACCAATCCGGGGGTTTTCTCGTCCAGTAAAATCGCCTCCCAGGAACCTACGGCCCCTCTCCAGGCGATAAGCGCATAAAATAAAAAAGTCACGATTAAACTGAATATATGCAGAAAATACCGAGGGTTTGGGGGCAGTCGATTGGAAAGAAGGTCAATTCTTAAATGGGCCTTCTGCGCCTGAGTGTAAGCAAAACCGATAAATATGATGCCGGCCATGAGAAACTCGGTGAATTCAAAGGCTCCGACGATCGGCTTGCTCAGCACATATCGGCCGATGATGTCTCCACAGACGAGGAACATTAAGACCACGATCCCGACCGAGCCCAAAATATTTCCACCCCCGCCTACAAACAATACATATTTTTTAAACCCTTCAAATCCCATGTTGTTTTCCTAATGTAAGAAAATTTTATTAGAAGGAATCATAAAACGTCTTTTAAATATTTTCAGGGCACCTACCGCATCTTCCCAGGGGAAAATTCGCGAGTAAGTGCCCTTCGGCTTTCCACCCTGATGCGGAGATTATTTCGCACCGTACTTTTCCGTTAATTTCAAGTATTTCTCTAAAATCCTCTCTCCCGGAATCCCCTTCCCTTCCAAATCCTTTGCCCATTTCTCTTGAACGGGTTTGAGCTGGGATCTCCAGCGGGCGATCTCGGCGTCGGAGAGCATGACAACTTTTCCTTTGGGCTTCTTTTCCAGCCGATCGAAGGCCTTTTCATCCTCCCGAATTACATCGGCGGCATATTTTTTGCTGGCCTCTATTCCTTTTTCGAGCATGATTTTTTGAATGTCCTTGGGAATCTTTTCCCAGGAATTCTTGTTGATTACCACCGGAATGGCGTAATTCCCCGGAATGCCTCTCACCCAATAAGGGGCGATCGCATCGTATCCTTGGCCAATGGCAGTATATGGGAACCCCAAGGCTCCGTCGATGGCTCCCCTTTCAAGCGCCATGTGGATTTCGGGCGAAGGCAGAGGGATGGGTAAAGCTCCGACGGCATTCATGAATAATGCCTGATATCCGATCGCCCTGATTTTTCTCCCTTTAAAATCATCCAAATTTTTTACATCAATCCGGAAGGCGATAATGGTTTCGCCCGTGCCCGTGGGAATGAGAAGCCGGCAGTTCCATCGGTCAAAATCAGCTTGGATCGCCGGCTCGTTGCTGTAAAGGTCGAGATACGACATGAAGACGGCATAAGGGTTCGTGATCCCGGCCACATCCACGACATTCAGGGCCGGCATCCGGTCCGGGTAATAGGCGGCCACGAAGGTTGCCATGTCGAGAGTACCGGCCTTCACCGCGGCCGGCATATCTTTGGCTTTTACGAGGGACTCTGCAATATAAGGTTCGATTTTTACCCTGCCCCCTGAAAGCTTCTGAACCTCAGCAATCCACCAATCCACGCCCCGGGTTCGGACCGAGGGCGCTGAATGATCACCCCACTTAAGAACGATGGGCTTATCGGCTGCAGCCAAGGCAGCGGGAACGACCAATGAAAGAATCAAACTCAGTAAAATAAAATATTGGACTGCTTTGCTTTTCATGTGGATACCTCCTTATTGAAGTTTTAGATTAAGTTATTAGTTTTCCAGGAGAAATAGCCAAAGTTCCTTCTCTCCAAATCCCTTGCACTCTCCCAAAGATCTTTTCTTCCTCACCCCCTTTCATTAAAGAATGACGATCTTTCGAGATTCTCTTTGTTCTTCTACCAATCAAAATGGTGGCTTGTCGAGCCCTCTCGTATGAAAATCTGATGGGAACCGGTACCAGATTGGGCGATACCCCTCGATGTTCAAGTTAATAGCTGCATCAATGACAAATGGTTTTCCTGAAGTAAGGGCCTTTCTAAGCGTAGGCTTGATTTCCTCTGGTTTGTTGATCTTCGCTCCCTCAATACCCATGGAATTGGCAAAAGTAATTAATTGAATTTCATCTTTTCCCTTTTTTCAAAGACTTTGACTTGAATGCTTCGGTTGTGCTTTGGATGGCCCTCTCTACGGGAATTCTCTCGATACTCGATGCCCCAACAAACCCTACGGCATCCGTGTGTTGGTAAATATATTCCGTATCTTCCGGAGAGGAAATCGGCCCACCATGGGCCAGACATATGAGATCTTTTTTTATTTCTCTGGCCGCCTTTATAATTGCCTGGATGCGGGGGACCGTATTCTCCAGCTCCATCGCTCTTTTTGAGCCCAGTGAACCCCCGGTTGTGAGTTCCATATGAGCGATTAAGACATCTACATCCGCCTTTGACATGGCTCTTGCTTCTTCGGGGTTAAAGCAATAGCAAGTGGTAAAAAGGCCCATTCCCCGGGCCAGGCGAATCATTTCGACCTCTTTCTCATGCCCCATGCCGAGGTCTTCGAGCCGCTGCCGGAATTTCCCATCCAGTGAGCCAACCGTCGGAAAATTAATGACCCCCGAAAATCCAGCTTCTTTGATTTGTTTTAGAAATATGGCCATCACCCGGGTCACATCGGTTCCGCAGACGCCGGCAATCACCGGAATATTCTTCACCGCCGGCATAATGGAACGAAGGCCCATTTCCAAGACGATCTCATTGGCATCCCCAAATGGCATGCTTCCCGCTGAGGATCCATGTCCATTCATTCTGAACAATCCCGAATTGTAAATGACAATTAAATCCGCCCCCCTATTTCGGCAAATTTCGCTGTAATCCCGATTCCAGCTCCCGCAACAATATCGGGGGGAAAGTGCGGAGGATCCATGATTCCTGTATCCACAACGATGGTTTGAACTCCTCTCTCGGCAATCCTTTTCTTTAAAAAAAAGTGTTCTTCTCCCTTGGTGTCTAAGGTTCCCAAGATGACAATTTTTTTGGGCCTTCTATATTTTCCGACCAATCTCCCACCCCTCGGCGATGGCTTCCACAGCAGTTCTCGGATGCTTGGCGTCTCCGATGATAAAGACAGGAATCCCGGTAACTTTTTCACTCAATATTTTTTCTGACTTGGCACCCATTGCCAATACGATATGATCCATACTCCGGAGGGTCTCCTCTCGACCTTCTTTGAGGTATTTCACTCCATCTGGTAAAATCTCTATAACCTTTGCGCCTACGATGATCTCGACTCCCTTGCCTTTTAGGCGCTGGATCAACAGGCTTCTCGCCATGCTCTTCTCATCCAAGGCGATGTTTTCCAGCATCTCAACGATCGTTACCCGATTGCCTTTGAGGGTCAGGTCATCCACCGGATGGGCGATGAAATCGGCCGTCTCGCAGCCCACTTTCCCCCCTCCCACCACGATCACTTTCGGACCCACTAAAGTTCGGCCGGCTAAGACATCCCAAGCTGTTACCACATGTTTCTTATCTATCCCCGGGATATCGGGAACCAAAGGAACCGCACCGGTAGCCATGATGATCACTTGGGGCTGGAATGAACTCACGACTTCGGGATCCACTGCCCTATTCAACTCGACTTGCACCCCGGCTTTTTTTACCTGATGGGTCAGATATTGGATAATGCAGGTATATTCCTGTTTCATGGGGGGAAAGGAAGCCAGCAAAAGCTGTCCCCCCAACTTGGAAGTCCTTTCCATTAGGGTGACCTGATGGCCCCTTAAGGCGGCCACACGGGCCGCTTCCATCCCCGCCGGACCTCCGCCGATTATCAAAACCTTTTTGGGAGTTGTTGCCGGAGGAAGAGACGCTTCTTCTTCTCGTCCTGCGACTGGATTGATTAAGCAGCTGATTTTTTGCTCCATTTGCACGAATACCAGACACATTGAATCTCCAACACATGGCGCAATCTCATCCCAATCCCCCCGGGCGGCCTTGTTGGGAAGTTCCGGATCCGCCACCAGAGCCCTCCCCATGGCCACCATATCGGCTTTTCCGCTCTGCAACAGATTTTCAGCCACCCATGGATGATTAATCCGGCCCACACAAATGATGGGGACATCGACTTCTCTTTTGATTTGTTCGGCTAAGTAGGCATTCGGGGCCTGCGGCGATCCGGTAGGAGGAACGACCACCCAGAAGTTATTTCCCGTCCCCGCGGAAATTTGTATGGCGTCCACCCCTGCCTGCACCAAGATCGGTGCGATGTATTGGCTTTCTTCAATGGTCCGGCCTCCAGGCTGTAATTCGTCCCCAGAAATCCGGATCAATATTGGAAAGCCGGGGCCCACCTTGGATCGGATGCGTCGGATCACTTCCAAGGGAAGTCTTAATCTCCCCTCCAGGGAACCTCCATAAGCGTCGGTCCTCTTATTGTAAAGCGGAGAAAGGAAACTGCCCAATAGATGGTGCACGTGCGCACAATGAATTTGCACCGCATCGCATCCTGCTTCTTGGGCCCGACGGGCAGCTTCACCGAATTGCTCGATAATCTTCTCAATTTCGTCAACGGCCAGCTCTCGGGGGATTTCCCTGAAACGACGAGACGGAATGGGGGAAGCGGCGACTGGCTGCACACCGGAGAAAGCTGAAGGTGCATTAAAACTGGGATGAATTAGTTGAGGTGCAATCTTGGCCCCATGGGCATGAACCGCCTGAGTTAAGTTTTTCCAGCTCTGAACGAGGCAATCCTCATGAAGACGCAGGCCGTTTGGATGATATATGGCGGAGGAGGTAACCGTCGTATCATCCGTGATGATCAGACCTACCCCTCCCCGGGCTCGGGCCGCATAATAGCTGATTAAAGATGGGGTAGCCTCTCCCTGCTGGCTGGCTAAGTTGGTACCCATAGGCGCCATCACCAGCCGATTCTTTACTTCCATAGATTTGATCTTGATCGGACGAAATAAATATGGCAATTGATTCATGGAAATGTCTCCGAATCCAACCGGATTATTGAATCATCAGCAATATTTCAGTCCTAATTAGATGGACTCTTTCCTCTTAAATTTACATGAATCTGAAGCAAATCCTATGGTTATTCAGCCAAGGTATCCTTGGATCAAGCCCCTTTTTCAAAAGTTTTTCCTGAAGGTTATCTAAG
>JAHJQK010000053.1 GCA_018819135.1 Pseudomonadota bacterium
AGCGAACCGGCGGATTCTTCACAAAATACTCCCGGTAGACTTCATTCATGGCCGCCCAATCATTAAGATCCGTCAAAAAAATAGTTGTTTTAACGACGTCTTCCAGACGCGCTCCTCCGGCTTCCAGGATGACCTTGATGTTCTCCAGCACCTGTCGGGTTTGCTGCTTGATATCGCCCAAAATCAATTGTCCGCTCTTAAGATCGAAAGGCCCGGTGCCGGCGGTAAAGATTAGGTTGCCAACCTTTATGCCTTGGGAATAAGGTCCCACCGGTTTAGGAATTTTTTCCGAATGGATAATTTCTTTCGTCATGACCCAGGCCTCTCCTTTCTAAAACTAAACCAAATCCCGCCCATCTCCTTACCTTGTCCCTTGAACGTAGCCGGGAGAAGCCAAGGATCGCTGTTGCACTCCTCCCGGCCTTCTAACAAATCTCCCTTGATTTACTTTTTCTTCTTTAACCAAGGGGGAGAGATATATTTCCCAGAGGCATATTGTTTGGGAAAGATCACCACGTGTTTGCCGTCCTGCCACTGGGCCCAAATGGGCTGCTTGCCTTCTTGGCCATATTTCAAGTCATGATTCTTCTCAAAAGAAATCACTCCCGCTGCCCCCACAAACCGCATCTTCTCCAGAGTCTTGATAAGGACTTCCGTATCCAGGCTTTTAGCCTCCTCGGCAGCTGCCTTCAATAAGTAGAAGGCATCATACTGCCCCCAGGCGGTGTAGGTAGGAGAGATGCTGTAGGTCTTCACGTACTGGTCATAAAAAGCAATGGATTTGGGGGTGATGGGAGCTCTGGCCCCATTGATCAGCTGGGTGGCTTCATAGTTACATTTTCCCCCGGTCTTATCCCAAAAATCCGTGACTTGACTGTTCAGGCTGTATCCCGCTTGATGGACCGCAAGTTTAGTATCAGACCATTGGTTCGTAATAGGAACTCCGGGTGAAGCCGCCTGGACGGTGAGGAGAAGCTGCGCCCCCTTGGCGCGAATCTGGGCGAATTGGGGAGAGAAGTCTGTGCGTTTGGGGTCGAAGACATCCCGGTAGACGATTTTTAGCCCCCGCTTGGGCAATTCCTTTTCCAGATAGGTAGACATCTCCCGAGCCCACACTGTGCTCTCTGGCAGGAGAGCGATTTTGGTAACCTTCAACTCCTTCTTGAAGAACTCTTCCGCGAATATCGCCATGTCATAGGCGAACAGGTCAGAATTCACGCAACCCACGCGGAAGAAATATTTACCCTGCTCATAGTTATCTTCCACCATTTTGGCCAGCTTGGGGGTTGCGGGTCCGCTGCTCAGCCAGAGCTTCTTGCCATCGAATATATGAGCTGCCTGGGCCAGCCCCACTCCACTCATCCAGCCGCCACTGATGAAATCTACTTTGTCCGTGAAGAGCAGTTTCTTGATGGCGGTCACTCCCTTCTCGGCTATGCCTTCATCATCGGCAAAAAATAGCTCAATTTTATGACCCAAAATCCCCCCCATGGCATTGATCTCGTTGGCCGCCATTTCTGACGCATTTTTAGAGCCAATGCCTGCCTCCTTTTGCAGGGCCGCGGTGACGCCCATTTTAATTACTTTCTGCTGGGCGTAGGTTTCGAAAGATAGGCCAAAACACAGCGCGATTCCTACAGCTATGAACATAAAAATCTTTGCCCTCATTTTAACCCTCCTTTTCTTTCAGTTTGGCTTCCCCTTTTCACGCCAACTCTTGTAGTTTTCTCTTCCTCACCTCCTTTCCTTTTGACCACCAAGAACGCCCCATGGTGATAATTTGGTTATTGGTGACTTGCTTCCTTTCTTGCGGCGTTCTCAGCGAGCTCTACGGTGAATCATTCACCCCCTTCTTGCCCTTCACAACTGGAGGGCTGCGGAAAAACCTTCATGAATGGCTTCTTTCGCCTTCCGCGGCTCCACACAGTCGCCAATCGGGAGAATTTGAGGAACTTTCCCCTCCAAAGCTTGAAGGATTTCATTGTTGGCCCGGGAACCCAGGGCCAGGATGATGGTCCCTGCTTCCAGCCAACGTTCATTTCCATCATGGCTGACGAGTACTTTTCCAGCGCGGATGTCTTTTACCTCTGTCGAAAGCAGGGAAGAGATTTTTTGCAAGGGTATTCGTTCTAAAAGAAGAGCGCGGGTAGTCCCTTCCATATCCGCCGCCAACCTTTCCGTCATTTCCACTACTGTTACCCGGCATCCTTTCTGGGATAGGAACTCAGCCGTTTCCATTCCGACCATCCCGCCGCCGAGTATCAGGACCTCCTTCTCAACTTCCTTGCCCGCAAGAACCTCCCAGGCAGTCATAACCTTTGGCCCGGAAAAGGAAGCGGGAAAGTTCGGCCGGGCACCCGTTGCCACGATTACCATATCGGGGTTTTCCTTGGCGATATTCTCCTCGTTTCCTTCTGTATTCAATTTGATTTCCACACCTTCCCTATCGACCTCGCGGGTGAGCCAATCCATCGCTTTCAAAAAAGTTTGCTTGTGAGGAGGGACGGAAGCCAGAAGGATCTGCCCTCCCAAAAGAGGACTTTTTTCCATGAGGGTCACCTGATGCCCGCGCTTCCTGGCCACCCGGGCTGCTTCGAGACCCCCTGGACCACCGCCGATGATTAAAACCTTTTTGGCTTTCTCCACCAGATCCATCTGGTATTTTTCTTCATTTCCCAGCAAAGCATTTTGGAAGCAGGTGAGTTCCTCCTGCTGGAAAAGTCTCCAGAGGCAGTGGTTGCAAGCGACGCACGGGCGAATTCGATCCGCTTCCCCCCGGGCTGCCTTGAGAGGCCAGTAGGGGTCGCAAAGAAAAGCCCTTCCGGAAGCGATCAAATCAGCCTGACCTTCATCCAGTACTCTTTCGGCCACAGCCGGAGTGCCCAGTCGACCAACGGCAATGACGGGAATTCGTACCTTCTTTTTAATGGCTGCTGCCAGCGGCGCATGGTAGGCTTCGGGGAAGACCATAGGAGGGATGACCCGGGCCGAACCAATGAGAGATTCGGAGGTTCCTCCCGACACATGAAGGGCCGAAGCTCCGGCTCGCTCCAATTCGATGGCCCAATCTAAAGATTCTTCCAGGGAGTAGCCGTTCTCACTGAACTCTCTGGCGCTCAGCCTGAAAAGGACGGGGAAAGAATGCCCGACCTCCTTGCGGACCTGCCGCAGAGCCTCCAGGGCAAAACGGATCCGATTCTCCGGGTTGCCTCCGTAGAAGTCTCCCCTTTTGTTGGTCCTCGGAGATAGAAATTGATAGATCAGGTACCCATGAGCCCCATGAATCTCGACGGCATCAAACCCTGCTTCCTTTGCCCGGCGGGCTGCCTGCCCGAGCTGGATGATGATTTCCTGGATTTCGTCCTGGTTGAGTTCCTTGGGGACGGGTGCTCCAGGAGCTCGCGGGATAGGAGAAGGAGCCAGAGGAGGACCTCCAGTGATATCCGGGTCGGCCAGTCTTCCAGCATGATGGAGTTGCAGGGCGATGGCTGAACCATGGTCATGGATAGTGGCCGCCAGACGGCGAAGGCCGGGTAAAAAAGAATCGTCATAGGCGCAAAGACCCCGGCCCCGATGTCTTCCCGCAAGGCTCACGGGGGTGGCTTCGGTGATAATGAGGCCTGTGCCCCCTTTGGCCCGCTCCCGGTAATAGGCGATCGCCCGGTCACTGACCGTTCCCCGGGGATGGGAAAAATTATTTCCCATCGCGGCCATGAGGATGCGATTTTTTAAACGCAGACCCCCGACGTTGAATGGAGAAAAGATCAGGCCAAAATTTGCCATGGGCTGCCCTTTATGCCTCTCCTTTTCTTTTGCTTAGATCCTCCAGATAAGTAAAAATGGAGGTATGATCTTGTCTCTCCCCCCCATGGATGATGGCGCATCCGAAGAGTTGTTGCACCATGTTGGCCACGAACATGGGGATCTTATACTCCTTGGCCATCCGGGTAACGGTGTCGATGTCTTTGTACATCAGGCCGAGGGCAAATCCCGAATTGAAGGTCCGGGGCAATACGAATTTGGGGAACTTGAAGTCCGTGGAGTAGCTGCGGCCCGTGCTGACCTGCAAGACTTCCATGACCCGCTGGGGTGAAAGGCCCAATTGCGTCGCCAGGATGATAGCCTCGGAGGTAGCCGCCATGGTTGTGGCCGATAGAAAGTTATTGATGGCCTTCACCGCATGACCAGACCCTATTCTTCCCAAGAAAAAGAGGTTCTTGCCCAGAACCGACAGGAGCGGCTGGCAGGCGTTGAAGACTTCTTCCTTTCCCCCGACCATAATGGAAAGTGTCCCGGCTTCGGCACCCACTACACCCCCGCTCACCGGCGCGTCGATCATGGATATACCCCTGGCTGAAAGGGCTTGGTTGATTTTCAGCGTACTCGGCGGGTAAGCGCTGGTCATCTCAATCAGGATATCTCCGCCCTTTGCTCCCTCCAAGAGGCCCTCGGGTCCAAATACCACTTGTTCAACGGCCTCGGAGTTGGGCACGATGGTGATGACTTTACGACACTTATCCGCAACCTCTTTCACGGAAGAGGCGGCCTCCGCCCCTTTTTGAACCAGAGGCTGGATAGCTTCCGGCCGCACATCATAAACCAATAGCTGAAACCCAGCTTCCAGCAACCTCCGGGACATGGGCTGCCCCATGGCCCCCAGACCGATGAATCCAAGCTTGCCTTCCATGTTTATTCTCCCGCCTTTTTTTAACCGCAGAGATCGCAGAGAACACAGTGCGGCATAGCCGCAACCAAAAGAAATCACCCCCTCCCAACCCTCCCCCCTCGAGGGGGAGGGATAGGGTGGGGGGGATTGCTTAATAAAATTTTCAGAAATTGAACGTAAGTAGTACAGAGGATATTAAAAATCAAAAGGCGAATATCCATTTTTACTCTGCGTTCTCAGCGCTCTCTGCGGTGAATAGATCCTAATTTTTCAACGGCTATTTCCCGGAGCTTGAACTTTTGCACTTTCCCGCTGGCGGTCCGGGGGTAGTCTTCCATGGTGATCACCATGTCGGGGATTTTAAACCGGGCGGTCTTGTCTTTCATGAACTCATAGATTTCTTCCCGGGTCACCACCTCCCCGGCATTTTTCGGGATGATGCAGGCCACGGTCTTCTCTCCCAGCCGCTCATCCGGGTATCCCACGACCTGGCATTCTTTCACCTTGGGGTAGGTGTAGAGGATTCCTTCGATCTCGGTGGGGTAGAGGTTCTCTCCCCCTCGGATGATCATGTCTTTGATCCGTCCGATCAGACGGATGTTCCCTTCCTCATCCATGGTCCCCAGGTCCCCGCTGTGAAACCATCCGGCCTGGTCCACAGCGGCAACGGTGAGTTCGGGTTCTTTGTAATAGCCAAGAAAATTGGTCGGACCCCGGTGGCAGATCTCCCCTGGAATTCCGATGGGAACGATACGGTTGTTGGAGTCTACGATCTTGACTTCGTTTCCCACCGCCAGGGGGGGGCCGGGGCTTTTGGCGATAAGCTCAATGGGCGAGTCGGGGAGGCTCAGGACGTTGCTGCCACATTCGGTGGTCCCATCCCCCTGGAGGATGCCGCATTTGAATTTCTGGACAATTTGCAGGGCAACTTCCGGAGGCATGGGAGCCCCGGTGAAAAGGGCAAAGCGCAGGGAGGAGATATCGGTCTTCTCGAAGCGGGGGTGATTCATGAGGTCGATGAACATGGTGGGGACCCCGACGGCGATGGTGGCTCTGCACCTCTCGATCTCCCTCAGGGAAGTCTCGGTGCTGTACCGTCCCAGGAGGATCAAGGCCCCCCCGGTGAGAAAGGCGGTATGCTGCACGACGCAGTTGCCGGTGGTATGGAAGAGGGGGGTCATGTTCAACCACACATCCTTTTCCGTGGCCCTCATCCGCTCAGCAATTCCCACGGAGTGGAGCATGCGGGTGTTATGCGTCTCCACCACCCCCTTAGGCCGGCCGGTCGTGCCTGAGGTGTAGGCGATCTCCAGCAGATCGTCGGCCTCCACGGGGTGGTCTTGGAGATATTTCTCCAGAAAACCGGGGCCGAATTTTCCTTCCCAGTCCTTGGAGAGCAGAGCCTGTAAACTGAGCATCCCTTTCCCGGCTTTTCCTTGAACGATGATGTGCTGGAGGGAGGGGATCTGCGGGCGGATCTCTTCCAGAAGGTCGACGAATCGAAAATCCCGCCATTCCTCGGGGATGACCAGAACCTTGGCCTCCAGATGGTTGAGGACGGTGAGCACCTCCATCTTCCGGTAGATGGGGTTCATGGGGGAAACGATGACCCCCAGTCTGGCACAGGCGTAGAGGGCGATAGAATATTCGGGCCAATCGGGAAGGAGCAGGCCGAGCTTATCATCCCGGGAGAGCCCCAGGTCGATGAGGGCCTGAGCAAAGGCATCGATGGCCCTCTGGAACTCTCGGTAGGTGTACCTCTGGTCCTGGAAGATGATGGCCGGACGGTCGGGATGCCGGGCCACGGTCTCTTGCAGCATCTGACCCATTGTCTTCCCCTTGGTCCAGTTGATTCCCAGAACCTGGCAATAGCTCTGCGTGAGTTTCCTCTTTTCCATAAGCTTTTCCTACCCCTTCTGCTCTTTTTCCTTTTGGACCTTTTCCGCCATGATCTCCCGAATGACGTTCTTCTTTATTTTTCCGCTGGGGGTCATGGGGAACTCGGACATGAGCTCAACCCGGTCGGGGATCTTGAAGTGAGCCACCTTGTCTTTAAAAAAGGCCTTGACCTCCTCCTGGGTGATGGACCCGCCCGGCTTGGGGATGATGCAGGCGCAGGTCTTCTCGCCCAGGCGTTCATCGGGGATGGCCACCACGCTCACCTGGGCCACCTTGGGATAGGTATAGAGGATGTCTTCGATCTCCGTGGGAGAGATGTTTTCGCCCCCCCGGACGATCATGTCTTTAATCCGGCCAACGATTCGGAGGTTGCCATTCTCATCCATGGTGGCCAAGTCACCGCTGTATATCCAGCCTTTTTCATCGATGGTCTGGGCGGTTCGCTCCGGATCTTTAAAGTATCCGATGCAGACGTTCTGCCCTCGGGCACAGGCTTCCCCTTTGAGGCCGATGGGAACGATACGCCGCTTCTCGTCCACGACCTTGTGCTCCATTCCGGGTTGAGGCCTTCCTACAGTTTCACAAACCACCTCCACTGGGTCGTCCAGCCGGGTGATATTGCTCATGGCTGTCTCGGTCATGCCGTAGGCCGAGGTGACATAGCAACCCATCTTTTGAATAATCTGTCTGGCCACCTCGATGGGCAGCGGCGCCCCGGCCAGTACCATGGCCCGAACTGAGGAAAAGTCGTATTGATCAAAATCCGGCCTCTGGAGCATCATGATGGGCATGGTGGGAACGCCGATGGGCAGGGTTATCCGGTGACGGGTGATTTCCTTCATGGCTTCTTCCACATTCCAGGTTTCCAATAAAACCTGGCAGGAACCTTTGATCACGGAGGAGTAAAAAGCGTTAACTAAGGCGGTGGTATGGGAAAGAGGTACCATGATCAGCCACACATCGTCGGCCTTGAGGCCAATGGACGTGGCCGTGCCCAGGGCCGAACGGCAGCGGGTATTATGAGTGTGCATGACCCCTTTGGGATTCCCGGTTGTCCCCGAGGTGAAGATGATTTCCAGCAGGTCATCAGGCTCCACCGGGAAATCCTTTAGGTACACTTCCCGATAGTAATGGGCGGGGTAGCGCTTCTCCCATTCTTGGTTTAGGAGATCTTCCAGGGCCATCTCTTTGGGATGACGCTTCTGCCCGGAGACGATCACGTGTTTCAGCGCGGGTATGGCTTCGCGCAGCTCCTGGAAGAGGTCGGAGAAGGAGAAGCCCCAAAACTCAGGGACCGAAACCGCGGCCTTGGCTTCGGTTTGCCTGAGAATGTATTCGATCTCTTTCCTTCTCAGTCGTTCAGAAACAGGGACGGATACGGCTCCCAATCGGGCGGCAGCAAGAAGAGTGATGATGAACTCTGGCCGGTTGGGAAACAAGATGACAACCATGTCCCCGCGCCGGATTCCCAGGTCGATGAAGGCTAAAGTCAGTCGGTCTACCAGTAGTTTAAGTTCTCTCCAGGTAATTCGCCGCTCCTGAAAAATCAGGGCATCTTTTCCCTTCAAACGTTCGGCTGTTTCCTTGAAATACTCCCCGAGAGTGACTCCCGGATGGATCTCCCCGGGAGCGTGGTAGTAACTCATGGTCGCCTTGCCCATGCCCTCCTCCTCAGAAAAACAGTGTGAGTGTCAGTGGTCAGTGTCAGCTAAAAACTTGACACTCACACTCACACTGACACTGATATCAGCACATGGTCAGGCCCCCGGATACACTCAGGGTCTGGCCGGTGATGAAGCCGGCTTCAGCGGAAGCCAGAAAGGCAACGGCTCCGGCGATGTCTGCGGGATTAGCCAGACGGCGGAAAGGAACGGCTTTGGTCATGGCGTCAATAATCTTGGCCCCCGTTTCTCCCTTGGTCATTTCGGCCAGGAGGGGGGTCTCGGTGGGTCCCGGGCAGACACAGTTGACATTAATCTGGTAGCGGGCCATCTCCCGGGCGATGGTCTTGGTGAAAGCGATGATTCCCCCTTTACAGGCCGAGTAGACCGCTTCTCCCGAACTTCCCACTCTTCCGGCATCAGAGCTGATGTTGACAATCTTTCCGTATTTTCTTTCAACAAAGTGTTCCAAAACAGCGCGGGTGCAATTGATGGGTCCCTTGAGATTGATGGCAATGACTTTATCCCATAATTCTGGGTTATTCTTCATAAAAGGCTCAATTATATCCCACCCGGCATTATTCACCAAGATGTCGAGTTTCCCAAAGGTGTTGATCGTGGTTTTGACCATATCTTGCACCTGATCTCGGTCGGTAATGTCCGTGCCCAGGGCCAAACCCTTGGCCCCGGCCTTCTCTAAAAGAGAAATCGTTTCCTTGGCTCCTTCGATTTTCAAGTCGGCCACAACCACCTTGGCCCCCAGGGACCCAAATTTTAGAGCAATCCCCCGGCCAATTCCTCCGCCAGAGCCGGTGATAATGGCAACTTTATCCTGCAGGTTCATCTTCGCCTCCTATTCTTTGATTCCGGCAATACATTTCGCCAGGGAAATCTTGTGACTTAGGTTAGACTCCCGGGGAATCATCGTCTTCTGCGCTTCCGGCGAGCCGGCCCCGTGAATAGATTCCACAATATATCCTCCGGCTCCTCCCCCAAACATCAGATTTTCGATCAAACGCAAAATGCGCATGCGGTGCTCGGCAGGGACATTACTAACCCCCCGCAGGTATTTTTCCACATATTTGCCAATCTCTGGGCTGCGTAAATCCCTCTCCGAGGGCATCGTGGTAACGATCCCTCCGGCAATATCCAGGGCCAGTTGCCCGATCTGGTTGGTAATCCGGGCCACGTTCAGTTTGCACACATTGGCCAGCAGAAAATCGTTCATGTAGTTTCCCACTGGCGTTTTGTGGCCTTCATAGGCCGAAGCCAGTCCGCAACCGTACATGGTCTCGGAAAGGGTGATCATCTCGGTTATCTTACTTCGCACGTGAGAACTCTTAGCCACCCCATTGTACTGGGCAAGCAAAGCTGTAGCCCCGATCAGGACATCGCTTACCCCAGTCTTGCACCCCCCGTAGCTGCATCGGTGATGAGAGCCGAGAAGGCCGCTGATCCTTTCGGCGAATTCATGCTCTTTGTATAGGTAAACATTTTCCCAGGGGACAAAAACGTTTTCAAAGATGAGCAGGGTTTCCTGCATTCCAAAGAGGGGATTCCCCATGTCGATGCAACCGCCCTCTAACTTCCGCGTGTCGGAGAACTGCCGCCCATAAACATGGATTAAACCCGGGCTGCTCATGGGTACGGAGAAAGCCACGGCGTAATCCTTATCTTCCGGCGCCATAGCCCGGGTGGGCATGACCACCGTGTAATGGCAATTCAGAGCGCCGGTC
>JAHJQK010000054.1 GCA_018819135.1 Pseudomonadota bacterium
CAGCTTAAAGGGATGCTTCGAAACTCGGTTCGGAAGCTGCGAAGATCCCAAAATTTACTCTGGTCATGCATTTATGCCTCAGACTTACCTTGGACTCGGAACTAGATAGATCGTTCCATTACTTATGCGAAATTCAATAATTGATTGCCAGCGCCGCGAGCGTCCTGGATAGGTGGGAAAATTGCTCCAGGGAGAGCGCTTCCCCCCTTGATTCCGGGGATATTCTAGCAGATTGCAAAGCTTCACGAATTTTTTCCGCGGGAAGGTGCGCAAATCCTCCCAATCGCAAAGCATTGACAAGAGTTTTTCTCCGATAGGTAAAAGCCGAACGGATGACCTGCTGCAGAATTTTTTCATCTTCGACTACCACGCTCGGCTGAGGCAAAAATTCAAACCTTACCACTGCGGATTCCACTTGAGGTGGGGGATAGAACGCTTGGGGGCCGACGGAAAAAGCGATCCGGGCTCGAGTATACAATTGAGACCAAAGGCTCAGAGGGCCATAATCTTTCGTTCCTGGGCGCGCCACTACCCTTTTGGCCACTTCCAACTGAAGCATCAAAACAAAAAGGGAAAAATAATTCCTTTCTTGGAATAACCGGAAGATCATCGGGCTAGAAATCTCGTAGGGGAGATTGGCTACCACCTTCATCTTTTGCTGCCATTGCTCATACCAAGGGGCAAAATCAACCTGTAAAGCATCCGCTTGAATGACTTCGACCGGATCATTCGCTGTCAATCGATTCCTCAACTCATCGGCCAACCGGGGATCCACCTCTATGGCATATACTTTCTTCACTCGCTGGGCCATGGGGATGGTAAGGCTACCCAGCCCGGCCCCAATTTCCACTACGATATCTTCAGGACCCAGGGAAGCGGATTCGATGGTCCGCTGAAGGATTTTGGAATTTACGACAAAATGTTGTCCGAGCCTTTTCTTGGGTCGAATTTTTAACTCTTTTAATTGCCTGCGAAGCTTCACGAACTCTCTTTTCGTTGGCGGCGTTTTGCCTGGTAAAGAAGGATTATGCGTTTGGTGATGAAGTAAGAGAGGATGGCGCAAAGTAATCCAGTAACCGTTCCTCCCAATAAAAGAGGGTAGGAAATGTCCCACCCCAACTGAACAAGGCCGGGAACGGAAAAATTGGACACGGCCAGAGAAGGAGGGTTGACTCCCGTTAATACCCGCCCCACTTTGTAATCTAAAAGATAGATAAAAGGGAGGAAAAAGGGATTCGCTACCCAAACGCCCAAGGCGGCAGCCAGTTTGCTTTTTTTAAGGATCAAAGCGATGAGTACGGCCAAAACTGTGTGCAAAGGCACCGTAGGGGTCATTCCTACAAAAACGCCGATGGCTACTCCACCGGCAACCTCTTGGGGTTTCCCTTTTAGCCTCAGAAGTCGAAGGTAGAGGAAACGCAAATTTCTCTTCCACCTGTCCCATCGTCCTTTCACCCATATTTTCTGCCCCAAGTCAGGTTCTTTTGCCATAGGCCTTTATCCCGAACTTCTACCAAATCGGGAGTAAGCATTGAGCAGGAGGTTGGAGTGGTGGCCTGCCATTAAATGATGGAAACCGGCTGCTGCCACCATGGCTGCATTGTCTGTACAAAGGGCCGGCGGGGGAAAAAATACGGTAATGCCGGAGGAACTTCCGTCTTGGGTAAATTTCTCCCGTAAGCGGGAATTACAAGCGACTCCCCCCACCACAACCACCTCCCTGATTGCCTCCTGTTTAGCTGCGCGCATAACCTTGGTGACCAGGATGTCGACGACGGCTTCTTGAAAAGAGGCGGCGATTTCTCGAATCTGATCCAGGGAAAGTTTTCCTCCTAAACTCTTTACATGTTGCAGGACAGCGGTCTTGAGTCCACTAAAACTGAAGTCCAGAGAAAGGGGGTCCAACAAGCTTCGCGGAAACAAAATCGCCCTGCGGTTCCCCTCTTTGGCCAGGCGGTCGATGACTTCTCCTCCAGGATAGCCCAATCCCATAAACTTGGCCACTTTATCAAAGGCTTCTCCGGCCGCATCATCCTTGGTCTGGCCGATTAGGATCATGCGGGTATGGCTTTCGACTCGGAAAAGACTTGTATGCCCGCCAGAGACGACCAGAGCGATCAAAGGAAATTTCAAGGATGGAGAGGATAAAAAAGCTGCCGCGATGTGGCTTAATATATGGTTGACTCCCACCCAAGGAACCTGGAGTACAAAAGCGAGGGATTTGGCAACGGCAATTCCCACCAATAATGAACCCACAAGGCCGGGACCCTGAGTGACCGCAATGGTCTGAATGTCCTGGAGGCGATTCCCCGACCTGGATAAAGCTTCTTCAATAACGGGCAGAATGGCTTCTACGTGCTTACGGGAGGCGATCTCGGGTACGACCCCGCCGTATCGGCTGTGTAAAGCCACCTGGGAAGCCACAACGCTGGAGAGAATCTTTTGAGCATCTAGCACAACAGCAGCGCCCGTTTCGTCACAGGAGGATTCGATTCCTAAAACCTTCATCGTGGTTTATAATTTCATCCTGGTAATTTCGTAGATCGCCCGTAACAAAGCTTTAATCTCTTCTGCGGTGTTGAAAAACCCCATACTGACCCGGACTGTACCCGCGGGAAAAGTTCCCAGGGTCCGATGGGCATGGGGTGCACAATGGAGGCCGGTACGAACTTGAATGTCATAGAGGTCATCAAGAAGGAAACCCACTTCTGCCGGGTCCATGGATTCAACGTTGAAAGAGACCACGGGAACCTGCTCTTCCATTTCCCCAGGACCAAAAATCCGGACCCCCTTGATCCTTTTAAGACCCCGGATTAAGTTTTGAGTTAGAGATCTCTCTTTTTTCCATATTTTTATGATCCCCTGCTCTAAAACAAAAGATATTCCTGCTCCCAAGCCCGCTATTCCCGGAGTGTTCAAGGTGCCGCTTTCAAACCCGTGGGGAAGGGTTTCGGGCTGTTCGTCTGAATCTGATTCGGTTCCCGTCCCCCCCTCTTTCAGCGGTTTAAGGTCGACCCCGTTGGCAATATAAAGGAATCCGGTTCCCTGCGGGCCGTAAAGGGATTTATGCCCGGGGGCGGCTAAGAGGTCTATATTCATCTTTTGAACGTCGATAGGCAGAAGTCCGGCCGTCTGAGCGGCATCCACCATAAAGAAAATTCCCTTGGAGCGAGCGAAGGCCCCTACCTCTTGAATGGGCAAGATGCCGCCGGTGACATTCGAGGCGTGGGTCAAGATGATAAGCTTTGTTTTAGGCTTCAGACCCCTTGGCAGCAAACGAAGGTTCAGATTACCCTGAGGGGAGCATGGTACTTGGCTATACTGAACCCCTACCCTTTCCAGCCTTTTCAGGGGGCGGATGACGGAATTATGTTCGACGGAAGAGGTGACGACGTGATCTCCCGGCAATAATAATCCTTTCAGACCTAAGTTTATGGCTTCGGTGGCGTTGCCCGTAAAAATTACGCGCTGGGCATCGGGTATGGCGAAAAGCATGGCGATTTTTTCCCGGGTTTCATTGACAACTTGGTTCGCCTTCCTCGCCAATTTATGGTCGGAACGGCCTGGATTAGCGCCGATCCGGGTTATCATTTGATTCATGCGGCGGCAGACGATCCCCGGTTTCGGAAAAGATGTGGCCGCATGGTCTAAATAAATTGACACCGGTATCGCTCCTCAATTTTAGTCGTGATACCCCTTCTAAAAAATTGTCCCTGCGGCGGATAAACGGAGATGAATTCCCCAACCGGTCTTTTAGGTATATCGTTTAAAAAAACCCTTGCCCGCAGAGGTAGATTATCCCAGGATAGAGGCCATCTGGAAAATGGGGAGGTACATGGCCACAACCAGTCCCCCGATCGCCCCTCCGAGGAAAACCATGAGGAGAGGTTCAAGTAAAGAAGTTAAAGCAGCAACGGCTCCGTCTACTTCATCATCGAAAAAATCGGCGATTTTACTCAACATTGAATCCAGGGCCCCGGTAGACTCCCCCACGGAAATCATCTGTACGACCATGGGGGGGAAAATCCCGCTGGCTCCTAAAGGTTCAGCGATGGTTTTCCCCTCTCCGATACTCACTTTGGTCTTCAAAATTGCTTTCTCAATGGTCTTGTTTCCGGAGGTGCGAGCTACGATCTCCAGAGCCTCCAGGATGGGAACGCCGCTGGAAAGCATCGTGCTCAGGGTACGGGTGAACTTGGCAATCGCCACTTTCTTAATGAGTTCTCCGAAAATCGGAAGCCGGAGCAGGTAATCGTCAACGACTGCGCGACCCGTTTCTGTCCGGTAGTAACGCCTGAAAGCGAAGATAAAAATGGCGAGTAATGCACCAACGAGGAGGAAATAACGTTGCATAAATTCGCTCAAGTTAATAACCAGTTGAGTAAAGGCGGGAAGGGTTCCCCCCATATCGGCAAACATTTTTTGAAAAACGGGGATCACAAAAATCAGGAGGGCGCCAACCACGACTAAGGCAATGGCGAGGACCGCGGCGGGATAGACCATAGCTCCTTTGACCTTTTTCTTCAAGTTCATCGCCTTTTCGATGTAAGCAGCGAGACGGTTCAAAATCGTGTCCAGGATGCCTCCGGTTTCCCCGGCAGCCACCAGGTTACAGAAAAGATCATTGAAAACCCGTGGGTGCTTGCGCAACCCTTCAGCGAAAGTAGACCCGGCTTCCACATCCCCTTTGACTTTGAGAAGGACTTCTTTGAAAGTAGGATTGTCTTGCTGGCTGGAAAGAATCTCCAGGCATTGCACCAGAGGCAGGCCAGCGTCAATCATCGTAGCGAATTGGCGGGTAAAGATAACGATCTGCTTCTCATTGACTTTTCTCCTTTTAAATAAACTGAACCCTTTTAAAATATCCTTGGGCTTGGCCTGAATTTTAAGGGCCTGAATCTGCTGCCGACGAAGCTGCATCCTGACGGCCGCTTCATTCGCGGCTTCAATTTCTCCACGCTCGATCGTCCCTTTACGGGATCGCCCTTCCCAGACATAAACGTCCATCTGACCCCTCCAAAAATTTTGTGGATTTTCTTTTAATCTTCCACCGTACTTCTCAAAACTTCTTCAACCGTAGTGGTACCGTCCCTAAGTTTGGTCAGAGCAGTCTGCCGTAAGGTCTTCATGCCCAAGCGCATGGCTTCTCTTTTAATCTCCATGGCCGATGCCCCTTGAAGAATTAATTCTCGAATTTCCTCCCGGATAGGCATAATCTCGTAGAGCGCTATCCGTCCTTTATAGCCCGTATTGCTGCAACGGGCGCACCCGGTTCCTTTGTAGCAAACAAATCCTGAAATTTCATCGGGAAGAACGCCAAGGTTGAGAAGCATTTGCGGGGAGACTTGGATCGGTTGTTTGCAATATTCGCAAATCATCCGGGCCAAGCGTTGAGCGGCGATTAAATTCACCGATGAGGCGACAAGAAAGGGCTCGATACCCATATTCAATAAACGGTTAATCGTGCTGGGGGCATCGTTGGTATGCAACGTACTCAAAACGAGGTGACCCGTGAGGGCGGCCTTGATGGCGATTTCTGCGGTTTCAAAGTCGCGAACCTCCCCCACCATAATGATATCCGGATCCTGACGCAGGAATGAACGCAAGGAGCTGGCAAATGTCAAACCGATTTCCTCATGCATCTGAACCTGGTTGATTCCCATGAGGTTGAATTCAACCGGATCTTCGGCGGTGGAAATATTTTCGGTAATCTGATTGAGCTCGGCGAGGGCAGAATAGAGGGTTGTAGTTTTGCCGCTTCCCGTTGGTCCAGTAACCAAGACCATGCCAAAAGGTTTGTGGATGGCTTCTTTGAATTCTTTAAGGGGTTTTTCCTCAAAACCAAGTTTGGTCATGTCCAGCTGCAAGTTTGATTTATCCAGTAAGCGCATGACCACTTTCTCCCCATAAAGGGTCGGCAGGACGGAAACGCGAAAATCCATCTCCTTATCTTTGCCGAATTTCATCTTAATGCGCCCGTCCTGGGGCAGACGGCGCTCGGCAATGTCCAGTTTGGCCATGATTTTTGCCCGGGAGATGATCGCATTCTTCAGTTTCATAGGGGGTTTCATGAATTCTTGGAGTACCCCATCGGTGCGGAAACGAATGCGAAAAACTTTTTCGTAGGGTTCGAGGTGAATATCGCTTGCCTTCCGTTTGATGGCCTCGTTAAGAATGAGATTGACAAGTTTGATCACGGGGGCATCCTCAGAGGCCTGCTGTAATTCCCGGATGTCAACCTCATCGCTTTCCTCTAATAACTCCATCTTCTCGGCGCCATCCATCGAATCCATGATATCCGCCAGCGATTCAGAGGAATCATAGAACTTATCAATGGCAGCCTTAATGGCGCTTTCGGTGGAAACAAAAACTTCTACGTGACAACTGGTCAGAAATTTAATGTCATCGATGGCCAGGATGTTGGAGGGGTCGTTCATAGCCACCCGCAAGGTAGAACCGATCCTCTTGAGGGGAATGACCTGGTACTTGAAAACGACGTCGGGTGGAATCATCTTGATCACTTCAGGATCGATCTGGGCTTCGGACAGGTCAATAGCGGGTACTCCGTAATGCCTGCTTAAAAAAGAGACAAGATTTTTCTCGGTTATAAGACCAAGCTTTACTAAAGAAGAACCCAGCTTGTTTCCAGAGATTTTTTGTTCTTGTAATGCATCTTCCAGTTGTTTGGCGGTGATCAATCCTTTACTCACCAGCATTTCTCCCAACCGGACGTTCATACTTTCTCTCCTAAAAAAACGTTAAATTTAATAGGACGTAGATTTCCGCAGATAATTATTTTCTTTTTAGTTTTATCCCGATAATCTGTTTCCATTCGTGTCCAAAAAGGAATTTCCTATACAATTTAATTACTTAAATATATAAGAATTACAAAGGAATTGTCAAGATTTTTAAGTTTGCCTGTTTATAGTCCACCTTAAAAAGGTTTATCGTCATTTCCAGGGTAGTTCTAAAAGAATTTTTCAAAACATTGCCTTGGGCAATTAACCCTTTGATCAGTGAATAAGGCCAATCCGCTTGCCCACCTCCACTTGCAATATTCAGTTGTAAATTCAAAAAGATTGGCAAAGCACCTTCCTGCCTCCATGGACTTGTAAATAAACCCAAAAGTGAAGGTGACAAGGGGCCAATCAGCTATTGACAATGCCGGGTAAAGAGGGTACTTTCATCCCGGATTTTCTAATTTCCCTTACGGATTTTCAAATAAACTTCTATGCCGGAACGTTTTATCCTTTGGTTGGCATCCGCAGGCTACAGCGGTTATTTCCCTTATGCTCCCGGGACCGCTGGAACCCTCGTTGGAATCTTAGTCTTTATGCTTTTTTCCCTCTTCCCTCCTCCGATTTACTTATTGAGTACCGCTGCAACTTTCTCCTTGGCCTTATGGGCTTCCGGGCGGGCAGAAATCATTTGGAAGGAAAGGGACAGTCCCAGAATTGTGATCGATGAGGTGGCGGGTTATCTCATTGCCATGGCCTTTTTGCCTCGCACTCTTACCACAGTGGTCGGGGGATTTCTTTTTTTCCGCGTTTTAGATATAATAAAACCACCTCCCATAGGAATGATCGACCGACAGATGAAGGGGGGATTGGCGATCGTTCTTGATGATGCCGTAGCTGGGGTTTATGTCAATCTTTTATTGCATGCAATTTATCTATGGCGCCCCCACCTTCTCTCCTTGCTGGATAGATGGATCTGTACAGCCGGCTAAAAAAATTTTGATGAAAGATCCACGAACATGGGCTGGATTTGAAAGAAAGCGGAAAAAGATTGAAGATTCTGAAAGGGGCCGGGGTATGAAAGTTGAGCTCATCATCGTGGGGAATGAATTGATTTCTGGGGAGGTGCTGGATATCAATGCAGGATACATGGCCAGTGCGCTCACGGAAAAAGGGTTTGAGGTGACCTTTATCACCATGATCGGCGATCATGAATACCACATTGAAGATGCCCTCTTGCGGGCTCAGGAACACGCCGACGCTATCATCGTAAGTGGTGGGCTGGGTCCCACTGCCGATGATATCACCGCCAGCTCTGCGGCCAAAGCTTTGGGCCGGCGGATGATTATAAATAAAGACATCCTCCAGTCCTTGCGGGAGCGATTTGCCCACAGGGGAATGGAGATGCCGCTGGCGAACGAAAAACAAGCTTTTTTCCCCCACCAGGCAGAGATTCTTTCTAACCCTCTCGGGACCGCTTCCGGATTTACCTTGCGTCATAAAAGTAAAATCTACATATTTCTTCCCGGGGTCCCCAAGGAGTTGCAATACCTTTTTAACGAAAACGTGCTGCCATTGTTGGAAAAAGAAAGTCAGGAAAAGGCCATCTACCGATCCCGCACCCTTAAGGTTTTTGGCCTTACTGAATCCGCTATTGCCGACCGCCTGAAAGGAGTCAACCCACAAGACCATTCGGCTTCCCTGGCCTATCTTCCCCGTTTTCCAGAAAACCATATAAAAATTACAGTCAGGGGAATTTCTTCCGAAGATGTTGAAAGAAATCTCCGAGCGCTGGAAAAAACCATCGGGGAAAGGTTAGAGGGGCGGGTCTTCGCGGTTGATACGGAAATACTGGAAGCAATCGTAGGCCAATTGCTCCGCTCCCATCAATCTACGTTAGCCGTGGCCGAATCCTGTACCGGAGGTTTGATCACCCATCGGTTGACTCAGATTCCTGGGAGCTCGGATTATTTCGAACGGGGAATTGTTGTCTATAGCAATCGGGCTAAAATCGATATATTGAAAGTTCCTGAAGAGCTTTTAGCCCAGGAAGGAGCAGTTAGCGGTTCAGTGGCGGAAAAGATGGCTGAAGGCGTGCGACAGATCAGTCAGGCGACTCTGGGACTGAGCGTAACAGGCATTGCCGGACCAGGAGGTGGCTCAGAAGAAAAACCCGTCGGAACGGTATTTATTGCCCTGGCCAGTTCCAAGGGTACCGTGGCCAAAAAGTACCAGTTCTGGGGAGACCGGGAACAGATCAAGACCATTTCAGCCCACACCGCGATCGACTGGGTGCGAAGGTATTTTTTAAATCAGCTTTCAGGTATGAACAGCCAGCTGGCAGAAATAAAGCTGAATGCTGACCGCTGAATTCTGAGTTTTGAGAACTATGGAAGGGATCCGCTCCTTCATTGCCATAGAGATTCCCCAGCCTTTACAGGCCCGGATGGGGGAATTGCAGCGAGAACTGAAGCGAGTTGAAGCCGACGTTAAATGGGCACGTCCGGGGAGTATTCACCTTACTTTAAAATTTTTAGGAATGGTGTCTGTAGAAGTGCTGGAAAAAGTATCTTTAGCCGTTTCCCCTGTTATCGCCTCATGGGAGCCTTTTGATTTGCGCATTCAAGGGCTCGGTTGCTTCCCCTCCAGCCGCAATCCCCGCGTTCTCTGGTTGGGTGTCGATCGGGGAATTGAGCAGATCTCTCCCCTGCAAGAGGTCATTGAAAAGAAAACGCTTGAAGAATCTTTTCTGCCAGAGCCCCGCCCTTTCACGCCCCACTTGACCATCGGGAGAGTCCGTTCCTTCAAAGGAAAAGGAGCCTTGACCCAGGCCATCGAGGCTCATAAAAACATAGAAATCGGGGCTTTTCAGGCGAAGGAGGTTTTTCTTTTCAAGAGCGAACTGACTCCTTCGGGGGCCATCTATACGAAGTTAAAAACTTTTCCAATGCGAGCCAATTATGGCTAAACGAAAAGAGGAGGGAATCATGCCGGCAGAGAGCCATAAAGAGAAAGCGATCGATCTAGCGGTTAGTCAGATTGAGCGGCAGTTTGGCAAAGGGGCCATTATGCGCCTGGGAACGGATGCCATCATCCCGGACATTCCGGTCATTCCCACCGGGTCACTTGCCTTGGACATTGCCCTGGGCGTGGGAGGGGTTCCACGGGGACGGGTCGTGGAAATCTTCGGTCCGGAAGCCTCCGGCAAGACCACTCTGGCCCTGCATATTGTCGCTGAAGCCCAAAAGAAAGGGGGCATTGCCGGGTTCATCGACGCCGAACACGCCCTGGACGTCGCTTATACCCGAAAGCTCGGAGTCAAGACGGACGATTTGTTGATCTCACAACCGGACACCGGAGAGCAAGCCCTGGAAATCGCTGAAATGCTCGTACGCAGCGGGGCCCTTGATGTTGTCGTAATCGATTCGGTCGCGGCCCTGGTCCCTAAGGCCGAATTAGAGGGGGAAATGGGCGATGCCCACATGGGCTTACAAGCCCGCTTGATGTCCCAAGCCCTGCGGAAACTGACCTCTACGATCAGCAAATCCAACACCTGTGTCATTTTCATAAACCAGATCCGCATGAAGATTGGCGTGTTCATGGGCAACCCGGAGACGACCAGCGGGGGGAACGCCCTCAAGTTTTACTCTTCCGTTCGCCTGGACATCCGCCGGATCGGAGCGATCAAAGACGGGCAGGAGGTGATCGGAAACCGAACCCGGGTTAAAGTGGTAAAAAACAAACTGGCCCCTCCATTTAGAGAAGTGGAATTTGACATCATGTACGGGGAAGGAATTTCATGGGAAGGCGATCTTCTGGACTTGGCCGTGGAAAATGAAGTCGTCGAAAAAAGCGGAGCATGGTTTTCCTTCGTCAATGAGAGGATCGGTCAGGGCCGGGAAAATTCAAAAACTTTTCTGAAGGAGCACCCCGAAATCTCCAAAGCGATTGAAGAAAAATTATTGGAGCGCTTCCGACTTTCCAAGAAACAAAAGGAACCCTCGGCTTCGTGAAAGAAAGGCTTCCTTGCCCAAGTTCCCCTTTTTCTTCTTTCTCAGCGCGTTTTGCCGTGAAAAGGGATGTAAAAAAACGGCCAGTATATGCCAAGAGCGCCAAAGAAACCGCCCTTCACCTTCTGGCCAAGCGGGATTACAGTCGCGAAGAAATGCGGCGCAAACTTACGGCCAAGGATTTTCCCCCGGCGGAAATCGATGCCGCCCTGGGAGAATTGGAAGCCAAAAAATTTCTGGATGACTTTCGTTACGCCCAACGTTTAGCCATCGCCTTAGCCAGGGGAAAATTCCTCGGCCCGCAGCAAATCAGTCAAAAATTTTTTCAAAAAGGAATTCCGGCAGATTTGACTCAAGCCGCCATGGCCATAGCCGAAGTAACTCTCCCAGCTGCCGAACGGCTGCACAAGGTAATGCGCATGAAGCTGAAAGGAAGACTCCTGAAGGAAGTGCCCCTCAAAGAGAAGAGGAAGTTGGCCAATACCCTGCGCCGGAAGGGATTCCCATGGGAGGATATCCAGGAAGCCTTTCGAAAATTAGGAGGTATTACAGAGGAATGAAGACGGGTAGCGAAATCCGCCACAATTTTTTAGATTATTTCCAGGGGAAAGGACACACGATTGTTAAAAGCTCCCCCTTAATTCCCCAAAAGGATCCTACATTAATGTTCACCAATGCCGGAATGGTGCAATTCAAGAATTATTTTACCGGGGAAGAGGAAGCTCCCTTTTCCCGGGCAACCACTTCCCAAAAATGCGTGCGGGCGGGGGGGAAACACAATGACCTGGAAAATGTCGGGTACACGGCCCGTCATCACACCTTTTTCGAAATGCTGGGTAATTTTTCTTTTGGCGATTATTTCAAAGAAGGAGCCATTGTCATGGCCTGGGAATTCCTTACCGGAGTTCTGGGCTTATCCCCAAAAAAAATGTGGGTAACGATCCATCAGGGTGATGAAGCTTTAGGCATTGGGCCGGATGACGAAGCCAAGAAGATTTGGGATGGCTTTGTCCCTGCGGAAAGGATTCGGGCCTTCCCCAGCGAAGATAATTTTTGGCAAATGGGGGATACAGGCCCTTGCGGTCCCTGCTCGGAAATTGTCATCGACCAGGGTCCAGGAATTGGGTGCGGCCGCCCGGAATGCGCCATCGGTTGCGATTGCGACCGTTACCTCGAACTTTGGAACCTGGTCTTCATGCAATTTGAACGCCACTCGGATGGGCCGATAACTCCTCTTCCCAAGCCCAGCATCGATACCGGAATGGGGTTGGAACGGATTACGGCCATCGTTCAGGGAGTGGATAGTAATTACGCTACCGACCTTTTCCAAAGAATTTTTAGCGCCATCGAGCAATGGAGCGGTCGGAGATATCTTGCCCATGGGGCTGACAGTGTCTCCTTTCGGGTTATTGCTGACCACTGCCGAGCCGCAATTTTCCTAATCAGCGATGGCGTTCTTCCTGCCAATGAAGGAAGGGGATATGTTCTGCGCCGGGTCATGCGCCGGGCGATGCGCCACGGAAAGAAATTGGGGCTCAGCGATCCTTTTTTATTCCGTTTGACGAATGAGGTGGTCGAACTGATGGGGGAAGCCTACCCGGAACTTATCAATGCCCGGGAGATGGTTAAAATGGTGATTTCCAATGAAGAAGAGCGCTTTTCCGAAACCCTGAACATTGGTCTGCGCCTCTGGGCCGAAGAAAAACAAAAATTGCAACAGGGAAAACAACGACTGATTCCGGGCGAGCTAATTTTCAAGCTTTACGACACTTATGGGTTCCCCTTGGACCTGACCGAAGAGATGGCCCGCGATGAAGGTTTCAGTATAGACCGGCAAGGGTTCGAAGCAGCCATGAAAATCCAGCGTGCTCGGGCCCGTGAATCTTGGAAAGGCTCTGGAGAAGAAGCCTTGCGAGAGATCTACAAAGCGCTCGCAGGTCAGAACTTGCATTCGGAATTCGTAGGGTACGACCAACTGGAATCGGAGGGTAGAATTATCAAAATCCTCAAAGGCGAAAACGAAATTGCGCAAGCCCAGGAAGGTGAAGAGGTAGAGATCATCACTGACCGGACTCCGTTTTATGGTGAATCCGGAGGGCAAGCGGGTGACCGCGGAACCCTGACTTCCAAAAACTCTTTAATGGAAGTTACTCATTGCTCCAGGCCTTTGCCGGAAGTGATCGTCCACCGGGGGGTGATTAAAAAAGGAGCCTTGCGGTTGGGAGATGCGCTGCAACTCAAGGTCGACGCGGATAACAGAAGAAAGACAGCCCTCAACCATACCGCCACCCATCTCTTACAGGCTGCCTTAAGACAGATATTGGGGGATCATGTGAAGCAGGCGGGATCCTTGGTGACCCCTTCACGTTTGCGTTTCGATTTTACTCATTTTTCTCCTCTAACGAACGAAGAAACTGACCGCGTGGAAGGCATCGTTAATTCGCGAATACGCCAGAATCTGGAAGTGGGCGTTTCTTTCGTTTCCTACAAGGAAGCCTTGGAAAAAGGTGCCATGGCTCTCTTTGGAGAGAAATATGGGGATGTTGTACGCATGGTCCAGGTGGAAAAAGTAAGCGCCGAACTTTGTGGGGGTACCCACACTCAACGAACCGGAGACATTGGACTTTTTAAAATCGCTTCTGAGACCGGGGTGGCTGCAGGCGTGCGACGGCTCGAAGCAGTCACCGGAGAGGAGGGCTGGAAAGCAGTCAAACAGGAGGAAAAAGAACTTCAAGCCATTGCCGCTGCAATCAAAGCTAAGCCAGGGGAAGTAGCGGAGAGAGTGCGACGGCTCCTCAAAGAACAAAAAGAAATTGAGAAGGCCTTTCAAGCCTTGCAGGACAAAGTGTCTGCCGGTCAAACGAAAGAGCTGGCTTTGTCAATCCAAAGAGTCAAAGGAATCCAGGTCCTTTCCACTCGGGTGGAAGTCAAAGATCCCAGGGCCATGCGAGAAATGGCTGATCGGCTTAAAGATCAAATTCGGTCTGGGGTAATCCTCCTGGGTGCCTACGGAGATGGGAAGGCCATGCTTCTTTGCGCCGTTACCAAGGATCTCGAAGAAAGATACCCCGCGCATAAATTGGTTAAAGAAGTAGCAAAATATGTAGGGGGCACGGGTGGCGGGCGGGCGGGTATGGCTCAGGCTGGCGGGCCAAATGTGCAAGGACTAAATCAAGCCCTGGAAAAAATTTATGAAATTATTTAAAATGTTGACCCTTGCCTTACAGGAGATATTTCTTTGGGGAGTTTTTTCTTTTTCTCTTCTTGGGTTTCTTTTTTCTTTCTGTTTTCTTCCTCTTTGGCAATCCCAGCCCGGCATTTTTCGACCAGAGGTTTAATCTTTTTTCCGAGGCCCGAGTCAGGGTATTTTTGCAAAATTCCCTCAAACCTTCCCAAAGCCGCCTTGTACTTTTTCATTCGGTAATAGAAATGGCCGATATAAAATTCGTGTTCGGCTAATTGGAGCTGGCAATACTGCATTTTCTTTTTGGCTTCCGCCGTGTGGGGGCTTTGAGGAAAATTTTCAACCAAGTATCGAAATTGTTCGATGGCCTTCTCAGTTTCGGTCTGGTCGCGATCCAGGGTTCCTATTTGCTTAAAATGGGACAGGCCAATTTGATAGATGGCATAAGGAACCTCAGAGTGCAGTGGATGAAGTTTTTTAAAATCTTCGTATTGAACGATGGCTTCAGCATAATTTTTGTCGAAAAAAAGTGCGTCAGCAATCCTCAATTCAGCCAGGGGAGTGTAATGGCTAAGAGGAAATTCTTCTTTAAATTTACGGAATGCTTCTGTGGCTTGTTCATATTTTTTTTTATTTAATAATTTTAATGCATTATCATATCTTTCTTTAGGCGTCAGTTCATGTTCTTTTTTCGCCCACCACCCGCATCCAGAAAAAAATCCCGCCAATATCAATATCAAGCCTAAACCAATAATTTTTTTCAAAATTTTCCCCTTCCAGAGGAAACTGTCATTCCGGGTAAGCGAAGCCCTGCACCGCATGGCGCACAGGGCGAAGCGCGACCCGGAATCCAGGATTTTCAAGCAATTCTGGATTCCGGCTTTCGCCGGGATGATGGAGTAAGTGATTTTTGCAAGAAGCACAACTTATAAGCACCTGCAAAAAGATAGCCATCGCTTTGATAATAGTTATTTCAACTAAATTAAAGTTTATTTTAACCCTAAACTTTCGGTTGGATATTTTGTTTAACCCAGAGAATAATATCTTCGGTTGAAGTTCCAGGCGTAAAGATGGCTTGAACCCCCTGTCCCTGCAATTGGGGAATGTCTTCATTGGGAACGATGCCCCCTCCAAAGATTTTGATATCTTCCGCCCGTTTTTCTTTCAGGAGCTCAATAATCCGTGGAAAAAGGTATTTATGGGCGCCGGAAAGGACACTTATCCCTATGCCGTCTACGTCCTCCTGGATGGCAGCGTTGACAATCTGCTCCGGAGTCTGGTGGAGGCCGGTGTAGACAACCTCAAACCCTCCATCCCGTAAAGCCCGGGCTACCACCTTAGCTCCGCGGTCATGGCCGTCAAGCCCAGGTTTAGCAATTAAAATTCTCACCTTCCGCTCCATTTCACCTCCCAATTAAAAAAACTTTACTACCAGCTCTGAGCCCTGGGCCGCTTTCCTCAATTTTCCCCCCTCTTCTTTATGGTGGAAACTGAATGATTGCGGATGATCAAATTTTCAAAGGCCTTTTCCTGCACCTCCGATCTTGCAGCGCAACCGCCGAAACAGCCGTTGATAATGAGCAGCAGATCAGCTTCTTCATCCCATGGCACCCAACGAATATTCGGTAAATCCCGGCGGAAAATCTGAACCACTGCCCCCCGGTCAAAAGAAGGGTTGCACCCCCCACAGAATTTTACTGCCAGCCTGGGACTTAAGATTTTCCGGCTGGCAGTTTTCCTTTTTTCCAACCAGCGCCGGATTCGAAGGAGGGCTTCCTGGGCCAATTTTTCTTCATCGCTCACCGCGTTGTTCACTTGGAGTAATCGTAGAAACCTTTACCCGTTTTCCGTCCGAAATGGCCAGCTCGAACCATCTTCCGTAAGAGGGGACAAGGACGATATTTGGAATCCCCCAACTCTTCGTAGAGGTTCTCCTGTACCATCAACAGAGTATCCAAACCTACTAAATCCGCTAACGCCAGGGGCCCGATGGGGTGATTGGCCCCCAGCATCATACCCTTGTCAATGTCTTCGGCCGAGGCAATCCCTTCCTGTAACACGAAGATGGCTTCATTGATCATCGGCACGAGAATCCGGTTAACCGCGAAACCCGGGGCTTCATTCACGGCAATGGGGGTTTTCCCCATCTTTTCTGCCAGAGTCTTGATCACTTCAAAGATCTCTTGCGCAGTGGATTGTCCCTTGATAATCTCCACCAGCTTCATTACCGGTACGGGGTTAAAAAAGTGCATACCGATAACTTTCGCGGGACGTTTGGTTGCCGAGGCAATTTCTGTGATGGAAAGGCCCGAGGTATTGGAAGCCAGAATCGCTTCCTTGGCGCAAAGTTGATCCAGTTCCTTATATACTTGCTTTTTAAGATCCATATTTTCTACTATAGCTTCAATGACCACATCGGCACTTTTGACGGCAACAGCCAGGTCTACCATCCCTTTGATCCTGGAAAGGATTCCCTCAACCTGCTCTTGGGTCATCTTTCCCTTGGCGATTGCCCGCTCGTAATTTTTCCTAATGGTTTTTAATCCCCCCTGGACGAAACGGTCCTCGATGTCCCGCATGGTAACTTCGTAACCCGCTTCAGCTGCTACTTGGGCGATTCCCGAGCCCATCAATCCTGCGCCCAGCACACATATCTTTTTAATCTCCATCTTTTTCTCCTTTCAAAAAAGAAAAATGTTCACCGCTTCAAAAATCTCCCCCTGCCCTCTCCCCCCTTGGGGGAAAGGATGAAGGTGAGGGGGGCCGATGGATTTTGGTTGCGGTTCTGCCGCGCTGTGACCTCTGTGGCTAAAAGTTGTCATTTACCCTTAAAATTTGCTGGTCTTTTTTCGATAAAGGCTCTTGCTCCTTCGTCTTTGTCCTCAGTAGCAAAACAAACGCTTTGACATTGTGCTTCCAGGTCCAGGCCTCCGCGCAAAGACATGGCCAGGCCTTCGTTGATCGCTTTTTTCGCCATTTTAATGGCCACCGGACCTTTATTATTTATTTTTTTAAGTAGTTTCTTGGCCTCCTCTACTGCTTGGCCTTTGGGAACGACCTTTTGGACCAATCCTATCCGCAGGGCCTCCTGGGCATTGATGCGTTCATCGGCAAAAATGATTTCTTTCGCTTTGCCCGCTCCAATCAAGCGGGGCAGGCGTTGGGTTCCCCCATATCCTGGAATGATACCTAGAGATACTTCGGGTTGTCCGAAGATGGCATTTTCCGCGGCGATGCGTATGTCACAGCACATCGCCAGCTCATTCCCACCTCCCAGAGCAAATCCATTGATGGCGGCGATAACCGGCCGATCAAAAGCCTCGATTTTATCGAAAATGCGCTGACCGCGGGCCATAAACGCCGCAGTTGAATCACCTTTGACCTGATTAAATTCTGATATATCCGCCCCAGCCACGAATGATTTCTCCCCTCCGCCGGTGATGATTACGCTCTTGACTTCAAGATCCCCGGCTAAGGCCTCGAAGATTTGATCCAGTTGGGCAAGTGTAGGTTGATTTAAGGCATTCAGAGCGGGTTGGTTGTCGATCGTTACCACGGCAATTCCTTCCTCAATCTGACAACGGACAAATTCTTTTTCCATGTAATCCCTCCTTGTTCATTTTTTCCGACGTCGCCTGTGTAGAGCCAAAGGAAGAAACCTTTAAGGGACAGAAGGTAATTTTTTATAACCTTTCTTCAGCAGCTCAGCTTCGACATATTCGGCGAACTGAATTTGCGGATACCTATCGATCACGGCCAGCAGTTGATAATGTTGAGGTTGAAAATCCTTTGACCAAACCAAATCTTTTTGAACGGAAGCCGTCACACACCCCCCCAGAATAAAAATGAAAGGAATGATAAAAAAAGAAATGAATTTGGCTTTCATCTATTCTCTCCTGCGGGGCTTAAAGCAGAGAAATGACCGGATGGAGGGAGTTCGCTTCGGCGGGATCCGCAAAAGTCCCGAGGTCTTTTGTCCTCGATGGAGGGTGAGGTGTATCTCACCCTTCATTTTTCCCGCCCCCAGCGGTTTTTGTGGTCGGGGCGACTGGATTTGAACCAGCGACCACCTGAACCCCATTCTATAAAACTGAAATCCACGCTCCACCATAACCATTTGATTCTAAAGGGAGAATTTACGTTTTTTAAAACCCCGTTTTGTAACAAAAGTATAATTCATACCACTTAAAATTACAAGGATTTTTTAGGTGTGAATTTGGTTAGTAGTAAGAAGTTAGTAAGAACTTTCGGAGCCCATAGGCCCGGCCGGCCGAAAAGGTCCTTTCCTCAGGACCCTGGGCCTCCTGAAAAGAGTCCCCATCTTCCGCCATCTTCCTTATTGACTTCTTCACCCAATTTCTATACTATGCTCTGAATTCTTAGCTCGCCAAATCTTCATTACCATTCAATCCATGGGGGGTCCGTATGGCCCTTGGAAAATGAAACCCCATTTCTTGCAGGAAGAGGAATGGGGTTTCTTGTTCTTAAAGCAAAGCAGAAATTGAGTAGGAAGGGAGGGGACCAACATGAATATAGGTATGAAAAAGGGACTTAAATGGATATTTATCTTGTCCGTGCTTTCTTTATCATCCTTCCCAGCATTACTTTTTTGTGAAGATATTGACGTTTCCATTAAAGGAATTGATGATGGAATAAAAACGACCAAACAAAAAGATTATCTGGAAGCAATGATGAATGCAAAGCTTCAAGCGATAGAGCGAGCGGGTGTTGAAATTTCCTCGATCACCAAAGTTGAAAATTTTGAATTAAAGTACGATAAGGTCGAAAGCAAAGCTAAAGCAGTTCTATTGCCTGGGTTTCAAATTATGGATATTGGGTATCAAGCTGATGGAACTTATTTAGTAATTCTTGTTGGTAAGGTGAGAACGCAGGAAGACCTCAAGAAAAGTCTCAACGCCCTTGAAACTCTAAAAAAACTGGAAGCCAGAACCAGGGTGGGGGTTAACTATAGAACCTACATGGATACACTGGGAAGCGTTAAATTTGAAGTGGACAAATTTCTGGAAGATGAGGAGGCAAAAAGTAATCCCGAATTGGCAACATTGGTTAAGCGGATTATGAGACATTATGAATATGCTGGTTCCTGTTGGAGACAAAAAACACAATCTCGCTCCGGAATAGCACATGGACTAATAGGGAAACACGAAATTACACCTGATAAGCCTAACGATTCGGAAGATACAAAACGTTATAACCGTTTACGCAATAGGTGGCAAGAAATAGAAAATAGGCAAGTAGATGAAATCCTGCGCCTCTATCCTGAAACCAATAAACCCCGGGAAGAGGGTGGAGCCATTGTCAATCCCAGGTTGCCTTCACTTGATCTTGGCGCAGTAGTAAGGATCGTATGGGCAAAAGCATCATATGAAATGCAGGGTTTAAAGGAGATGATTGAAAAAACGAAGAAATAGGATCATTGGAGAAAGCCAATCCTCATCACCCTGACTTTTCAGTTTTGGATGGAGAGGACTTGGCTCTGAGGCTCAAACCTTGACTTCTCCAATAAATTGAACTCAAAATAATGTAGGCATGAAATAGGAGGCCATAGGGAACGCGACCCGAAAAGCCGGTTTCCTCACCGCCTGGGGCTCCCAACCAAAAGGGCCGACGAAGGGAATCGAAAATGGCAAAAGTAGATTCATTAAAAGACCTTTATAGAATGCGATTTGAGTATTTAAAAAGAAATTCAGAGTATCAGGATTATTGCGGCTGGTTGAGACGGCAGAGGAAAAACCCCAAACTTCCGATGCCGAAGAAATTCTTAAAAGACAAAAATGGTACTCTTGCTCAAAAAGTAATTCTATTTCTTAATTATCACGACATTTCTGATGTACCTTTTGAGGAGTATTGGTGCTGGATAAAAGAACAACGCATCAACTTTAGAAGGTCTCCAGCCTCCATCGTAGATTGGAGCGAGGGCGAATCAGTCAGGATTGACCTGATAAAAATTATTGACGAATTCACACACCATTGGAAGAGGGAACCGTCGCTGCAAGAATTCAAGGAAGAGTTTATAAGAAAGGTGAAAAATTCCACCTGGCCGATCCACCTGAAAATTTATCTTTATGGAGACGAAGATATCGACGAGCTAAGTAAAAAATTTCGCAGAATAATAACTCGCAAAAAGCAAACCTTGAATATTGTCAAAAGGCGAGGGTTCAGTAACCTTCAGAGGTATTTGGACGTTTATGATGGCTTCGAGCGGGATCTCACCTGGCGGCAGATTGCGGATATCATCCCGGAGTACAAAAAAAGAAGTTTGAATACATTGCGGGAAAATTCACTTATTCAGATGAGGTCATGAGGTCAATCTATCGGGACAGGCAAAGAGCGAAAAGGCATATTGAGAAGGTAGGAGAAGGTATCTTGCCCTGCTGAGATTAATCCATTTCTTCCTTTCCCAAGAATAAACCCTCCGATTTTCCTCTATAGGTCAAAATATAGTATCACCCTTATTTTGACGCATAATTTAAAAAAAATTATTCATTATAATAGAGTTGTTCGAAAGGGCAACTCTATTTTTTTTTGGGGGAGGCAAGTAATGACTGATTTTCGGAAGCAGCGGCGGGAATATGAGGTGACACAACTTGAAGTGGCACGGCTATCGGGAATTCATCCATCTAAAATTAGCATCCTTGAGCGGGGCCTGGTTGAAGCGCGGCCAGATGAATTGGAACGCTTGCATACTGCCCTGAAGCTCATAGAAATGCGCAAGGACAAAAACGAATGAATCCAGAAGTGGTCGAGTTGCGCGTCCTGGCGGGAAATGCTCCTTTAAAAGCCTTCGTGTCGATAAGGCTGGGCGAATGGGTCATCCATGACTGGCGTATCGTTCAGAAGGATGGCCAACGCGCGTGGATAAGCGTTCCACAAGTTTCATGGAAGGATAAAGACGGCCAGGTGCGCTATCGAGCCCTGCTGTCCATCCCAGGGGAACAAAAGCAACAGATCGAAATTGCTATCCTCTCGGCCTGGGAAAAGGAAAAGAAAAATGGAAATCACTCCACTTGATTTTTTATCATGGCTATTTCAGCGATGTGAATATGGCAATATTAATTTTAGATTTTTAGGCGGCCAATTTCCTCAAAACGAATTTATTCCTTTATCTGCGCTTACAGAAAACCCCTCTTTGCTTGATGCCGTCTTACAAGATCATCGCAATCTAAATTCCTACCATGCAGTGGCCCTCCGAAACGGCAACAATGGAAAAAAAGATGGCATCGTCGAGAACCCAATGGTTTGGGTTGACAAGGATCTTGGGCCATTAAAGCCTATCTTGGAAGGTCCGTTCCCCCCCTCTGCCGTCGTCGAGACCAGCACAGATCGTTTTCAAGTTTACTGGAAATTGAGAGAGCCAGCGGATAAATCGGAAATTCCCATGGTAGGAAATACAAATAAAAGACTTGCCTCATATTTCCAGGGGGACATGAACGCCACCGATGCAAGCCATATCCTGCGGATCTCTGGAACATATAATTTTAAATATCAGCCACCATTTTTAGTCCGTGTCATTCAGATGAATGGCGTTGAATACGACCTTTCCGACTTTGTCAATTCGGACCTTCCAGAATGGAAAGAAGAGCCCGTGAGTAAACATGCGGAAGGTAGTGCTTTCGGAGATCGGATTAAAAAAATTCTGGAGTGCAGATTCCTTCAACACTGCGACCGCGACCGGGCCACTCTTCCAGAGCCGGAATGGTACGCAATGATCTCGAATTTTGCAAAGGAGACGGGAGGCCGAGAACTTATTCATTCACTCTCAAGGGGCTATCCTCGGTATTCACCCAGGGAGACGGATGAAAAAATCCTTCACGCTTTAGGGGCTGGGCCTGTCCCGTGTGAAAAGATTAAACGCTCTTGGGATTGCGGAAAGAATTGCGGCGTTAAAGCACCGGCGGCTCTTGTCTATAAAAAATCAATCCTGACGGCGCCTACGGCCACGGGGGGAACTTTTCCACGGGAAGCCATCGGGGGCCTGGCCGGGGAGTTTGCAAAGCTTTATAGTACCTACCTTGAATCACCCTGGTCTTTCTTCGTTTTTAATTTTCTGACTTGCCTTGGCAATGTCATTGCGGACCGCGTAACCATTCAGAGCGAACTCCAGCCGGAGCCGCGATTTTACACGGTGACCGTGGGCGAATCAGCGGATGATCGGAAGAGCGAATCAATAAAGAAGACGGTCAGGTTTTTCGAGAGCACGCTTGAAACCGGGGCTTTCCGGGCATGCTACGGAGTGGGCTCTGCGGAGGGCCTCGCCAATCGGCTTAAAGAAAGCCCCAGAACCCTTCTTGTTTTCGATGAACTGAAAAGTTTCGTCTCCAAAAGCGCGATCGATGGCGCCGTCCTGCTGCCATGTGTTAATTCACTCTTTGAAGACAACCGTTTTCATTCCATGACCAAGACGCACTCCATCGAAATTGAAGACGGCAGGCTTTCATTGTTGGCCGCGAGCACCCAGGAAACCTTCGCCCGAATGTGGAGCCCGGCCTTTCTGGATATCGGCTTTCTAAATCGCTTGTGGCTTGTCAAGGACCACGGTGAGAGAAAATATTCAATTCCCCGGGAAATCCCCGAGAGTGAAATCAGACCTTTGCGGCAAGGGCTTGGAGAACTGCTAAAAGTTTTTGAGGGGGCCAGGAAGATTCGCCTTCCAATCGAAGAAGAAGCGAGGGAAATTTTTCACGAGTGGTACATGGCCGTTGAACCCTCACCGTTTACAAAACGGCTTGACGGGTATGGATTAAGGTTGATGATCCTCTTTGCCGTGAATGAAGGGGAGAGCCGGATCACGGCCGACATCGTTTCCCGAGTGGTCAATCTTCTGCGCTGGCAGCATGATATCCGGCGGGAATTATCCCCCATCGATGCTGAGGGAGCTATTGCGAAAATGGAAGAGCAAATCCGGCGCGTCCTTTCTCGTGGACCCTTGCCCAAACGGGAACTCCAAAGGCGCGTAACTTACCAGCGGGCGGGGATCTTCGTTTGGAATAACGCTATTCAAAATCTCCAGCGGGCAAGGGAAGTAAGTTTCGACCCCAAAAGGCAAATTTATGGGCTAATCGAGTGAAAGCTGTCAGCAGATTTGTCAGCAGGTGTTTTTTAGGGGTTAATCGTATGATTTTATTAACAAAACATCACTCCTTATATAGAGAGGGGGTATTAAAAAAGCTCTAATAGTATCTCTATAGCCTTGCTGACAGTTAAGTCTTTATCTTCATTGTGGAAAAGAAGTATTTGAGGTAGTGCTGACAAAAGTGCTGACAAAAAGAAGAAAAGGGACATGACCGAAACATTTTTGACCCCCGAAGAGCTCTCAAAAAGGCTGAAGGTATCCCGGGTCTGGATTTACAAACTCTGTGACCAGGGGAGAATTCCATTTTTCAGATTGGCCGGGAAAGTAATCCGCTTTCGGGAAGAAGAAATTGAGTCGTGGATGGAGCAAGGCAGGGGGGTGAAATACCATCGGGACGGGGAAAAGGAAGGTGCAAAAGTCGAGGGCTTGCCCCAGGGGGATGCTTCCAGCGGGGGAGAAAATAACCGCGCACCTGATGCGGAAACAGGAGCGCAAAACCAAGGCTTTGAAATGATTATATAAATTAGCATAGAAAATAAACTTCTTACTATGTTCTTACTATCAGGTTTATGGGGGTAAAGTAACCCTATAGTACATAAGGCTTATGAAGAAATATATCGCCAAAAGACGTTTAAGGAAGACTTACGGGGGGTTATATCGCAAGCCCCAGGCTATTGACAAGGTTGATGGCCGGACGAAGCCAAGAAAGGCATGGAAAGCGTTTGTTTCAGGCATTCAAAACGACTTGGGCGGGGACGACCTAAGCTTTGGGCAAAGAGCCTTAGCGGAGCTCGCCTTTTGGAAATACTTCGCTCTGTCAGAGTTCATCGGAACCTTGCTTCGCTCGAAAAAGGATAATGCGATTTTGGCCATCATGACGAATGAGAAATATAACAGGACGTTCAATTCCACGGCAAATTCCTGTCGTGGGGACCTCCGCGACATTTACGGTCCCAAAGGGATAAGGAAAATGGAAAAGCGAATGAAAAGTTTAAACGAGCAACTACTTGAACTGGCCCAAAGGCAGCAACCCCAGCAAAAGGCGGAACAAGGTGAAGCAAAAAAAGAAAACCCCAACGGTTGACCTTTGCCGATTTATCGACAAATTTGCTATTTGCGAGGACGGGCAACCCCTTCGACTTGAACCCCATCAACGGCGGATCCTGGGCAAAGCCTTCAAGTTCGGTAAGGATGGCCGCCTCACCTACCGGACGGTGATCTATTCAGCCCCGAAGAAGTCAGGGAAAACGGCTGTCAATGCGCTTGTCACCCTATGGTGGGCCTTCTGCATTCAACCACCCGATGAGATAATCATCGCGTCAAACGACTTGGATCAAGCCGTTAGCCGGGTCTATGATTCGGGTCGGGGATTCATCGAACGCAACCCAGCACTGAGGGCAGAGGCGTATATCACCCGAAACTTAATCACCCTCGATAACGGGACCACAATCAAGGCCATTCCTTCAGACTATGCGGGAGAGGCGGGCGCGAATCAGGGCCTTGCCAGCTTTGATGAATTATGGGGTTTCATGTCAGAGCGCAGCCGCAGACTCTATGAGGAGCTGACGCCGGTCCCTACCCGCAAGAATTCAATCAGATTCATTTCAACTTACGCCGGCTGGGAGGGTGAAAGCGTTCTCCTGGAGGAAATCTACCAGCGAGTTTTCGATAAGCAGGGCAACGTCAAGCCCGGAGTCAACCGGCCATTGGGGGAGGATTTTCCCGTTTACACCTTGGGCGATTTGTTTGTTTTTTGGGATCATATTCCGAGAATGTCCTGGCAAACGCCTGAATACTATGCAAGCCAGCGGGCGGACCTTCGTCTCAATACCTTCCTTCGTTTGCATGAAAACCGATGGGTAAGTAATGAGTCAAGCTTTTTTGAAATGGATCAATGGGACGCCTGCGTTGACCCCGAGCACCGGCCGCCCCTTCCGAATCCCCGGCTTCAGCTTTGGGCGGCGGCAGACGCCAGTGTCAAGCGGGATCGGAGTGCCGTGGTTTCGATCTATCGAGAAGGAAATCAGGTTTGTTTGGGACCGATGAGGGAATGGCAACCCTCGCCCAGGGCGACGATGGATTATGAGAATACCATGGAAGAATATGTCAAGTGGTTAGCATCTAATTTCGCTTTAGTAGAGGTGCGTTATGATCCCTATCAATTTCATCGTTCGGCTACGACATTGAGAGGGATGGGGATCAACATGCAGGAATATCCGCAGACCGTGGGCAATTTAACGGATATAGGCCAAGCCTTGTATGATGCGGTGAAGCATAGAACTTTGAGGCTTTATGCTGATAATGAACTCAGGCGAGAGGCTTCCTTTGCAGTAGGTAAGGAAACTCCCAGGGGAATGAGGATTGTCAAGGAGAAGGCGAGCCACAAGATTGACGCGATTGTCGCCCTTGCTATGGCTGTCCATGCTGCCAGCACAGCGCCGGAATCAGAGCAACCTTGGGAGTTGCGGTACGCGATCGATCCTAATTCGGGTTACCGATTTAATGAATTCGGTGAGCGGGTTTCTCCGAGGGTGCAGAATATCGGCGGCCAGGGGAAGGACGCCTTTTATGTCCGCCGTAAATCGAAAGAAATTTGGGATAGGGATTTTTAGAAGGAAGGGAAAATATGAGCGGAAAAGATGGCGATGAATACCAACCGTTGCGAAAGGGCGATCATGAAAAACTCGGAATCCCGAAACCCCCGGTCGCTCCGGACTCCGGCAGCCTGGACGGATTGACTGAGGAAGCCAAGGCTTTGATTGCGGCCCGGCGACGAAGGCGAAATGCCGAGGCCGAAGAGCTCCGGGCAGGCCTGGGTTTTGGTAAAGAAAAGCCTTAGTGGGAGAAATATTAAAAATATTGACAGGAGGAAAAATGAGTTTTTTTGGCAGAACAAGTGGCAATGACGAGGATCAAGAAAGGCAGCAGCGGACTTTTTATTCCGGCGGCTCCCAAGAAACGGGAAGACCATTTTGGCCCGATGCTACCCGGGAAAAAGTTATCGAAATCTTGGCCGATGAAATCGAGGTTATCAAAAAAGAGGGCGACTCAAGGGTTTTTTATAGGACCAATGCTTTGGAATTTATAACCAAAGAAGGCGCGGCCGCGTGCGCCCTTGATTATTCCTTAAAGCAAAATATTGAACGTCTATTCGATCAGGAGATTGTCACGAAAGGCCGGGCACAGAGTACAATTGAATTAAGAGAGGCCATAGCGGGGATTGAGGTAAGACTGTCCAGTAAGTTTGCGGAGGTCTTGAAACGTGATGGTGCGTGGTTGGAAAATTTGATCACCCTTGAAGAAACGGCGCAAAGCCGGGAGCATGTCAAAGTGGAGCGCCAAGACCTTAATGCGAGGCTGCTGGAGGTTTTCAGTGATCCGCTTTGGGCCTGCCTTTTGCTGAAGTCCATGCCGAAAATTCTTGACGCGGCGATTCAAGCTCTTCCCGCCGGAAAGGACATTCAGGACGTTTTGCAAGAACACGAGGAATCCGTTGCGCGAAGCCGGAAAAGTCGCGGGGAGAAAATTGAAAAGCTTCGGCAATTTTTGAAAAAGTAAAGAAAACCCTCTTCGAATGAGGGGGGTCAAACACTGGAGGTTGTATGAATAAGTTCAAAATTTTGGATATCGAGTTTGAGCCGGGAAGTGATCCCCGGGCAAAGGATCTTGATAAATGGGTAAAGGAAAGGCAGGGTGACGCGTCCGTTCTGGAAAGTGCTACGGGCCAGGCGGCCAGGGCGGAGCGGGAAGCGATGTTTAATGGGGCCTTCGGCATGAAAAAAGAGGAAGGTCAGCCGGAGAAGAAAACGGGCGGCGAGAAAAAACCCTTTGAAGATTTGCGAAAGGAACTCAAAGAGCTTGAAGAAAGTTTGACACGCGAGGGGATCGTATACAATCCCTTGGTCGAATTTCGGCAAAAACTTGAGGACTGGACGGTTTCTCTTAAAGAATCTGATTCGGATGATCTCGACGAGGAGTTCGCTGGCGTCAAAAAGTCGAGCCTGGAAATCGCATCTGAAATTAGAAACTTTAAAAAGAAAAAACAATAGCCCTGCCAGCACTCCTGGGTCCAGTGGGTGGGCCTAAAGCCCCGTCGAGGCTGGCGGGGATGATCCACGTTTCTCGCCGGGGCAACCCATCGCCGGGACTGTTTAGGTCCCGGTTGAACTTATACATTTTCTTAAGCCCCGTGGCCGCCGGGCAAAAAATAGGTGGCCAAAAACTTCGAAGTTCTCATTTCCTCCGGAGGGGGGCCAGGAAAGCTGGCCCCTTTCTCGACTATCCTCCGAGGGCCATTATCACTTGGGAGGTGATCCTATCTTGATCTTGTCATTTAAAATTTTATGGGAGATTTCATACACGCCCTTCATGGTTTCTCTCATGCGGTCTCTATGAATGAACGAATTAATACTTCTATCCAGGATTGATTTTGTGATAGTCACCGAAACATATATATCAAGCCATGAAATCTCTTTCTTAGGAAAAACACGGATCCAGGAATCTAAAATCGTCCATAATTGCTTATCTGCTTGGGTATTGGAAATGATTTTTTGTCCCAAATAATTTTCGTAATTTGTTTGATCTAATACGTGCCCATCCACGTCGCCGAGGAGATAGAGTGTATCAGATCTAATGTAGTCAACCAAAAATCTTGAAAGAAGCCATTCTATGGGAATTGCTTCTCGATAGGTTTCATACAATAATTTGTTCATTCCGAGAAGAATTGAATGGTAATCCGAATTATCCGTGGGATTGGTCAGAGTAATAGCATAATCAATGAGGCGACGCTCAAACGCCCGACCTTCTTCAATTGGTCGGTCAACAGAGAGAGCATAAACCTTGTCTGGCAGAATTAGGTATTCAGGAAAATTTTCCATTTTAAATACCTCCTTTTTCTTTCCCTTTACCAAACTGTGGGTAAGGTGTCAATGGCAAAGTATCCCTTGATTAAGGACTCTAAATCATTCGAGCATGAGTGCAATAATTTAAGGAACGACAAATATATTTCCGACAGACATAATAAAATTTTTGCGAATGAGGCCAATTCTATGAAGGTAAAGGATTTGAAACCAGCCAAGCACAACCCGCGAAAGATAAGTGAGAAGAAACTTGATATGCTCGGGAAAGCCATGAGGGAATTTGGAGACCTCTCCGGGATTATCTTTAATCGTCAAACGGGGAACTTGATCGGTGGTCATCAAAGGATAAAACATCTTCGGCCAGATTGGGAAATCGTCAAAAAGAATTGTCAGGACGATCTCGGGACCGTGGCGCAAGGATTCATCAAGACACCGTTTGGAGATTGGGTTTACCGTGAGGTCGATTGGGATCTTAAAAAAGAGAAGGCGGCGAATATCGCGGCGAACAAACACGGAGGGGAGTTTGACTTTCCCATGCTCGACGGAATCCTTTCTGATCTGGATGACATTGATTTGGAGCTTACCGGGTTTTCCGAGGAAGAGCTATTTAAGGATAATCTTGAACATGAAGAAATCGACCTGAGACCATACAAGATGACCCATGTCTTGCTATCCTTCCCGCCGGAAAAAATGATCGACATTCAAAAGTACCTGGATAAAATTCTGGAAGTCCCGGGGGTGGAATACGAACAGGGCAGCAATTAAAACCGATCATTCCTATTTTGAGGAAAAAATAAAACTCAGGATCGAGGGCCTTCCCGAAAAGAACCCGGTCAAGGTTCTGGATATGTTTTCCGGGAATGGTTTGATTTGGGCCGAAATCGAAAAGAGGACGGGGCGGGAAATCCTGATCCTCCGCATCGACCGCGAAAGGGGCAAGCGGGGGACCTACCTGGTCGGCAACAACCTAAAATTCGATCTGGACTATGATAATTTCGATGTGGTGGACGTGGACGCCTACGGGGTGCCATTTGGCCAGCTTGAAAGAATTTTTAGCAAATCCTCACAGCCGAAGATGGTTTTTATAACCTTCATTCAATCCCAATGGGGCACCCTTCCGCGAAAGATGCTGAACGCTCTCGGTTATACCAATGGAATGATAAAGAAGGTTCCTACGCTGTTTTATCGCGCCGGACAACAAAAATTTCTCCGATACCTGGCAAGCAGGGGCGTCAAAAAATGCCAAATTTCCTATACTCCGGATAAAAGAAAAAATTATCTAAGTGTCGAATTTTGTTGACATATTTTAAATTTTTTAATAAAATACTTTAAGGATAGCGAGGAAGGGAAAATGGCCTATATTTACAGACCAAAAGGCAAGGCGGGGGAATACGGAGAACTGGCTCTGAACCATTACAAGGGATGCGGTCATGGCTGCCGATACTGCTATGTCCCCCCCCCGATTCTCTACAAGTCCCCGGAGCAATTCCACGGCAACCCCCAGGCCCGGGCCCTGAATCAGAAACTTCTCAATAAGGAGCTCGAGGCCATCAGGGGGAAATCCGTTTTCCTCTGTTTCACCTGTGACCCCTATCAGCCGATCGACACAGAGGCGAAAGTAACCCGCGAGATCATCCAGCGGCTTCGCCTTTATGACGTGAGCGTAAACATCTTGACCAAGGGCGGACCCAGGAGCACCCGGGATTTTGACCTCCTGGCCAAAGATCCAAAATCACAGTATGGGGCCACGCTCACTTTCTTAAATGCAGAAGATTCCCTGAAATGGGAACCGGTGGCGGCTCTACCCAAGGAAAGAATCGATGCCCTCAAACAAGCTCACGCCTTGGGAATCAGAACATGGGCCAGCCTGGAGCCAGTGATTGACCCAGACCAATCCCTTGAACTAATCCACCAGACCAAAGACTTTGTGGACCAATACAAAATAGGCCGGTGGAATCATGACCGCCGGGCGGATCGAATAGATTGGAAAACCTTCGCGGAAGAGGCGGTCGAATTGTGCCGGGAGTTTGGGAAAAAATATTACGTCAAAAAGGATCTGTCTATTTTCTTGTAAGGCAGAGCCATTTCTGACCCTGCCTCGCTCTTTGAAAATTGAATATTTGATTTCATTTTTGAGGATCTAATGATCACGGATTGAAAGAGGGGATAACGACTCAGTTGAGCGGTTGCCACAAGCGAAGCATCGCAGGTAACCGATCCGCTCGAACTGACGGTTAGGCTACAGGTCCTTTGCTTTTTCCTTTGCTGATGAACCACGTCGCCGCCCAAATTCCTCAATTGCGAAATCAGTTCGGAAGATCACGGAAGACCTGTCAAGCTTGCCCGCGAACCGCTCGACATGGAGGGTTGCCCCAGGTTTGCGCCAGGTATAGATCCGGTTCTCGAAAGTCGCACCCATTCGATTCTGAACCTCTTTCGTCTTGAGGTCGCCCTCACCATATTTCTCCTTGAGTGCACCCGCGACCTGAGGAAAGTGCTTAGCATCAAACCAGATATAGATACCGTGTAGTTTCCGTCCGTAGAAAGTCAGTAGCAGTGCACTAACCGGAGCCCCGGCAATCGTTTCCCCCTCGCGAAGGCTGCAAGTTTGGTCGGCCCCTGGACTGTTGGAATCACGGCACGAAAACCTTGAGTTACCCTCGATAGCCGCGATGTCCGAACCCAGTGTGATGCCTTTGAACTCAAACGGCTCCGATTGAGCGAGCACCGACGTAGAGACACATAGTAAAGCAAAGATCATAATTGCGCTCATCTTGGACCTCCCGGCTCTCCTGAGTCAAAGCCTAACATCAATAGATTGATCCGTATAATACCCCAATTCACGCCCAGTTGTCAGAATAAGAAGTCATTAAAAAAACCCCACCTCTCTTTTAAGAAATGGGGTCCAATATCTCCTTACCATGCCTTCCCTCCGAGCAAGGTGATTGGAGAGCGTATTTCTAAGGGGATAATAACAGAATGGGAAGGAATGTCAATTCAAAAAGTCGGGTTGTGATGCCAGCAGACCTACCAAAAACTCATTAAACTACCCTCATTTTACTCTTGACAATATTTTACCCCAATTGTATAATTACACCTAAAAAGGAGGTTCGATGAAAAAAAAGGACATTAAGACGAATATTATTTTCCCAATGGAAATGTGGGAACAGGCAAAAAATCAAGCTGTCAAAGAAAGAATAAGCTTGGGTGAATTGGTACGGAAATCTTTAGGGGAATACCTAAAGAAGAAATCTAAAAAGAAAGGAGACGAAAAACCTTTGGGTGTCATGTAGGAGGGAAGATGAAAAAAATATTTTTGTTGTTTTGGATTTTGGTTATTTTGGCAGGATGCGCCCACCCTGGAGGTTGGATGGGACAAAAAAAAGCAAATAGACCAATCATAGAATCTACCATTGAAGAAATGAATAAATTCCCTCAATGTATCATCTTGGGTAAGGTTGAGGGAGATTACAAACTATGGCAGGCTTTTGTTCCCTTTTTCTGGGCCAAACAAACATCTGATGCAACTAAAGATGGAGCCATTCTAAAAGCGGCAGAAATGGGGGGAACCCATATCGTTTGGAGAGAGAAAGGCCAGTTTGAATATAAAATGGCCATCGCAGAGGGTACAGTTTACAAATGCAAATAAAAACTAATCCTCTTAAAATGAGCTTAAAGGGCAAGGCTGATCACCTTGGGGAAGGTCAAACTCCCGGTCCCCCTGCCCTTTCAGATAATAAGGGAGAGAAGGGAGGGAAATAAATGAATCGATACGGCGGGAAATATCAGAAGACCAGACACCCCGGAATTTTTAAGTATGTGGGCGGGCGTGGTGAAGTCTATGGGATCGATTATTACGCCGGGGGAAAAAAGCACCGGGAGATAGTCGGCCCGCTCCTGGGAGAGGCGCAAAAGAAACTTGCCGAAAGGAAGGATAAGAAAGGTCGCCCCATATCCTTGGTTGCCTTGAAGAGGAAGACCTTTAACAACCTGGCCGACGAGTACGAGAAGAATTCCGAGAATGACCCTTATTTCAGGAACACCAGAAAGTATTACGTCAAAATCCTCCAGGATCATTTCGGCGAGACAAGGCTTAGGGAGATAGGAACCCTCGAACTTGACAAACTCAAAACACAGAGGAAGAGCACCCTAACCCGATTTGAAAGGGAAAGGTCGGATATCGCCGTCAACCGCGAACTGCAAACTCTGAACCACATGTTCAACAAGGCTGTCCTGTGGGGATGGATGGAAAGGAATCCTTTTAAGGATTTCAGGGATGGGAATGGAAAGGACACCTTTTTCTATGACGAAAACGGCCGTCTACGTTTCCTTGATACCAAAGAAATAAAAAGCCTTATAGATGCCCTTGACAAAAAGCCCGAAAGGAATACCAAAGGCAGAGGTGGAGGTGCGAGAAAGTCCCCCAAATATCTTAAAAATATCATCAAGGCCGCAATCCTCACGGGGATGAGAAAGACGGACCTTCTCAACCTGAAATGGTCTGGCTATAAACACGAGAAATTGACTGATGAAAACGGGAATGAGCACGAAATTAGGAAACTTTATTTTTACGAAAAGAAGAAAAAGAAGTGGACCGACAAGGTTTTGAATAATGACATGATCGCGTTGCTTGAAAGCATCCCCCGGGGAGAAAGCGAATATATTTTTACCGGGTCCGATGGAAAGCCAATAAAGAGCCTTCAACGATCTTTCAGGACGGTCCTAAAGCGGGCAGGGATCAAGGATTTCCGCTTTCATGATCTGCGGCACACGTCGGCAAGCTATCTGATGATGAGGGGGGCTTCACTGAAGTCCGTCCAAGAACACCTGGGCCATACCACCCTAAAAATGACAGAGCGATATGCGCATTTGAACGATCAATTTCAGCGGGACGAAGTGAACCGTTTAAATGGTTTACTCCCCTTCCCTACCGCTAATAGTAAGAACTTAGTAAGAAGTTGGGAAAAAGAAAGCCACCCCATTTCTGAGGTGGCTGGCAATGCCTGATAATTACAGGCTTTTGTGGTCGGGGCGACTGGATTTGAACCAGCGACCACCTGAACCCCATTCAGGTACGCTACCAGACTGCGCTACGCCCCGATTTTTATTTTTTCATATCATTTTTACGTTGGGCTGTCAACTCTCCTTTTGCTTAGAAGGCCCCGCAAGTCTTCCAGATCCCTGCGAACATGCAATAGGGCGTCATGGTATTTTTTTTCGGGAAACTCAAGTTCTAATTGCTTATCCCGCCCAGCTTTCATCTTTTGCAATTTCTTCTTGGCCCCAGCAATGGTAAATTTTTCTTCATATAGAAGTTTTTTGATTTCTAAGATCAGCTCCAGGTCCTTCCTGCGGTATAAACGTTGTTTCGAGTGCGTGCGCCCGGGAGTAACAATCTTGAATTCCGATTCCCAGTAGCGCAGAACATAGGGTTCAACACCTGTGATTTGGCCGACCTCACCGATTTTATAGTAAAGTTTCTCGGGGATCGAAAAGTTTATTTTTTTTTCCATGGCCTTCGATCACCCTGGAAGGCAGCAGAACCCAAAGCCGCCTCTATGGGATGAAACTCAAACGGTATTTAAGGCTTTGCGTAAAACTTGGCTCGGCTTGAAAGTCAAGACCCGACGGGCAGAAATCTGAATTTCTTCGCCGGTTTGAGGATTCCTTCCTTTACGCGAACGCTTTTCCCGTACGATGAAGTTTCCGAACCCGGATATTTTAATCTTTTCTCCGTTTTCCAGGGTTTCTTTCATAAGGTCAAATACTAGGTCGACGATTTCCGCAGATTCTTTCCTGGAAAAACCTACTTTTCCGTAAATGGTTTCCACGATATCCGCCTTCGTCATAATCCAGGCCCTCCTTTCCAAGTTCAAGTTTTAATAATCCACCCTTTTTAAAAAGAATCCTACTCTTTTTCGGCCAATGAAAATTCTTTCGTAAATTTAATAGGACACAGATTTCCACGGATAAACGCAGATAACTATTTTCTGTTTTTTTTGCATTGAATATCCTTAAAATCTGTGTTCATCTGTGTCCAATATGGAAATTCCTATACCATCCAGTTAGCGAAACGTTCCACCGTAGCGTTCGACCAGAAGATCTGCCACCTTCTGGTGCAATTGATTCACCTCCCGATCGGTTAGGGTTCGATCTCCCTCTTGGTATTTCAACCGGAAAGCCAAGCTTTTCCTTCCCGGGGGTACTGGCTTTCCTCGGTAGAGATCGAAAAGTTTGATTTCCGTAATCAAGCCATTGTTGGCCTCCCAAAGCGTTTGTAAGATGTCACCAGCAGCAATTTTTTCATCGACGACCAAAGCAAGGTCGCGAATGATGGCCGGGAAACGGGCCAGCGGTTTAAAAAACCGGCGCGCTTCCGCTTCTTCGGCTAAAGCTTGGAAGTTCAGTTCAAAAATGAATATTTGCTGGCCGAGTTCCCAAGTCTCGCTCACATCCGGGTGCAATTCTCCCATCTCGCCCAGTACCTTTCCATTCACTTCCACCTGGCAAACCTTACCGGCCTGAAAAAAAGGCTCATCCTGCAAGGCCAGGAAACGATATCCGGAAACACCTAGACCGTCGAGAAGCGTCTCCAGTGTCCCTTTGAGGTCGAAAAAATCGCATTCGGCTTTCGGTTTGGACCATGATTCCTCCTCGCGCAAACCCGCGAGGAAGCCAGAAAGGGTTTCAATTTCTTCTGGCAATTCCTGATCGTCCCGGGGAGAAAAAACTCGACCGAGCTCGAAAAGTTTCAGGTCGAGATTTTGCCGATGGATATTGTTGCGAGCAACCTGCAGAAGACCTGGAATCAAAGTGGTGCGCATCACCGATTGATCTTCGCTTAAAGGGTTATGAATCCGCAAAGCTTGGGCCCGTTTGTCCGGGGGAAACAATTTCATGTCTTGGAGGGCCTTGGGAGAAATAAAACTATAAGTGATCACTTCCCTAAAACCGCAGGCAGTGAAAAGATCCCTGGCTCTTTCAGCCGCCCGTCGCATTTTAGTTTTCTTCTCCGCGGATACCCTTCCGGAAGGTAGCGTAACCGGAATCCGAAGATAGCCATGTAGCCGGGCGACCTCTTCGACGAGATCGATCTCACGTTGCAGATCGACCCGGTAAGTTGGGATCATCACCCGGAAAGTGTCCGAGTTTTCCGACTCGACTTGCAAATGAAAATTCTGTAGGTAGCTTTGAATTTTTTGGGGGGCGATTGCCGTCCCCAGAATTTTATTAACCCTCTGCGCCCGTAAAAAAATATTTTGGGGTTCGATTTTACGGGGATAATTGTCCGCGGCTTCCCGGGCCATCTTTCCTCCGGCCAATTCGGCCATCAAAGCAGCAGCCCGATTCGCTGCCCGGAGGGCCCCGTTGGGGTCGATGCCCCGTTCAAAACGAAGCGATGCTTCGGTAGCTAAACCGATCCGTTTGGAGGTTCGGCGAATGCCCATGGGGTCAAAATAAGCACTTTCCAGAAGAATATTCTTACTTTCCGTTTGAACTTCAGAATTCAAACCTCCCATGATTCCAGCTAAGGCCACGGGTTTTTTACCGTCGCAAATCATCAAGGCCTCTTCCGGCAGAGTCCTTTCCATTCCATCCAGCGTGGTGAATTTTTCCCCGGGGGCTGCGGTTCGAACCACGATCCGCTTCTCCGCTAAGCGATCGAGATTGAAGGCATGGAGTGGCTGGCCCATTTCTAACATCACGTAATTGGTTACATCCACGATGTTATTAATAGAACGAACTCCCACCGCTTCCAGGCGACGGCGCATCCAGAAAGGGGATGGGGCGATTTTTACTCCTAAGATTAACTGGGCTACGTAGCGCGGACATAAATCTGGTCGCTCGAGAGTCACAGTCGTTCCAGGCCCCTCGTCCACTTTTCCATCCATTTCCTTCGGGGAGGGATAACGTAGAGGTTTTCCGGTCAGGGCTGAAACCTCCCGCGCCACACCCAAGAGGCAAAGGCAATCAGCGCGGTTAGGCGTTATGTTGACCTCCAAAACCCAATCTTGCAAACCCACAGCCTTTTCCAGGGGTACTCCCAGTGGCAGGTTGGGATCAAGAACCATGATCCCCGCGGCATTTTCACTCAGGCCTAATTCTTTTTCCGAACAAAGCATTCCTTCGGAGAGAACACCATGGAAATAACTCCTGGAGATCTTTCCGCCATCAGGAAGGACAGATCCTTCTAAGGCCAAGGCTACCCGTTCGCCGACCTTTAGGTTCGGAGCCCCGCAGACGACCGAATAATCTCTCTGGCCATCGTTGACGGTGCAGATGGATAGATGATCGCTTTGGGGGTGGCGGTGGATGGAGACCATCCTGGCCACTATTATCCCTTGAAAGACTGGCTGCCATTCACTGAGATTTTCCACTTCCAGCCCTATATGGGTCAGGGTTTCTGCCAATTCTGGCGGAGTGAGGGAAAATTCAATATAATCCTTCAGCCATTGGAAACTGACTTTCATGGCACCCTTTTTATAAATTTAATAGGACGCAGATTTTTTATATTCATTTGGACACGGATTTTCACAGATATTCACGGATATTCATTTTTTTGCATTTAATATCCTGAAAATCTGTGTTCATCTGTGTCCAAAAAAAGAATGTTTTGTTCTAAAACTGTTTCAAGAATTGCAGGTTATTCTCAAAAAAAATGCGGATATCGCTTAATCCTACCTGGAGCATAGCAATTCGTTCGACCCCTAATCCAAAAGCAAAACCGGTGAATACCTCAGGATCGTACCCGACAAAATGGAAGACTTCCGGGTCGATCATGCCCGAACCAAGGATTTCCAACCACCCACTCTTCTTACAAACCGGACAGCCTTTGCCTTGGCAGATTACGCATTGGATGTCCACTTCAGCGCTGGGTTCGGTAAAGGGAAAGAAACTGGGTCGAAAGCGCATCTGTACATTGGGACCGAAAAATTGATGAACAAAAAATGTCAGGGTTCCTTTCAAGTCGGCGAAAGTGATTTCATGGTCCACGACGAAACCTTCCACTTGGTGAAACATAGGGCTATGAGTGGGGTCAGAATCATGGCGGTAAACCCTTCCGGGAGCGATTACGCGCAGGGGGGGTTGACGCTTTTCCATGGTGCGCACCTGCACCGGTGAAGTATGGGTACGCAGGACCACGTTGGGGGAAAAATAAAAAGTATCCTGCATATCCCGGGCCGGGTGGTCCTTGGGGAAATTTAAGGCTTCAAAATTATAATAGTCTAATTCCACCTCGGGTCCTTCCGAGACTTCAAACCCCAAACGTTGGAAAATAGATATGATTTCCTCGGTCACTTGGGTGATAAGGTGCGTACTGCCCAAGGAAGGTCTGCGGCCCGGCAGGCTGATATCGACTCCGGCATGGAGCAATTGATCTGCTCTCTGCCGCTGGTGCTCTTTTTCCAGAACCTGCTCGGTCGCTTCTTCCAAGGCTGCTTTTAGCTGATTGGCCAACTGGCCCAACGCCGGCCGTTCTTCAACAGGCAACTGGCCCATTTCCCGCAGGAAGTTGGTCAGCAGGCCTTTCCGGCCAATATACTTAGTGCGTACGGCCTGAATTTTGACTGCTCCTCGGGAAGCTCGTAACTCCGCTAACGCCTCTTCCTCTAATCGCCTGAGCCTTTCTTGTATCCTGCCTATTTCATTCACCCTATTTGTCCTTTAGCAATTTCCACAATTTTAGAAAATCCCAAAGGATCCGAGATGGCCATTTCGGCCAGAACTTTCCGGTCGATCTCTACTTTGGCTTTGTTCAGGCCCGAGATCAATTGATTATAGGTCAGATCATGAATCCGGGCGGCGGCATTGATGCGGATGATCCATAAAGAACGAAAGGTGCGTTTTTTGGCCTTCCGATCACGGTAAGCAAATTTATGCGCCCGGTCCACCGCTTCGGTAGCAGCGCGGTAAAGGTGGCCTCGCGCTCCCCTGTAACCCTTGGCTTCTTCCAGCACCCGCTTTCTTCGTTTTCTGGTCTTTACGCTTTTCTTTACTCTGGGCATTTCTTTTTACTCCTTCTTATAAGGCTGTCCGCGGACCGATTTTAGCCTTCCTACCCACATCCCTCCCTTCTTAGAGGTATGGGAGCAACCTTTTTATATTTCTTAAATCTCCTTTATTTACCAACATGGATTTTCGCAATCTCCGTTTCCGTTTAGTGGTCTTGCTGGTCAAAAGATGACTGGCAAAAGCCTTATAATGCTTAATTTTTCCGGTTCCCGTCGCTTTAAAGCGCTTGGCCGCTCCGCGGTTGCTTTTCAACTTTGGCATGTGGCGTATTCTCCTCTAAAAAATATATAAATTTTGACCCTCTCTTTTACATTCGCGAGGGAAAAAATCCTCTTCCGGAACATTCAGGATTAGCGATGAAAAAGTTTATGACTACTTCCTAATACGTTCAACCCTTGGGGGCAAGGATCATGACCATGTTGCGCCCTTCCATTCGGGGAGGCTGTTCGAGCACGATTAAATCTTTGATTTCCTCAATGAAGCGGGTAAGGAGTTCCTTCCCGAATTCTGGATGAGCAATCTCTCTTCCCCGGAAAAGCATAGAGATTTTTACTTTATTGCCTTCGCTGAGGAAGCGCTTAACATGGCGGAGCTTGAATTGAAAATCGTGCTCCTCGGTGCGGGGTCTTACCTTGACCTCTTTGACCTGAATGATGGTCTGATGCTTCCGTGCCTCCTGGATCCGTTTACTTTGCTGATATTTGTACTTGCCATAATTCATGATCCGGCAAACTGGAGGGTTGGAATTCGGAGCGACTTCCACCAGGTCCAATCCCTGCTCCTCGGTAATTTTCATGGCTTCTTTCAGGGACAGGATTCCTATTTGTTTACCCTCAGAATCGATGACCCTGACTTCCGGTGCTCTAATGCCCCAATTGATGTTTACCTCTTTAGCTATACGTTTCACCTCCTATGTTGCATTCTTTTTTTATAAGACCAATGAATTCTTCAATTGGCATTGCTGGTAAAGCCTTACCACTTCGAGCGCGGGGGGCCACCAGGTTTTGTTTTACTTCCCTTTCCCCCAAGACCAACATGTAGGGAATTTTTTGCAGCTCAGCCTCCCGGATCTTCAAACCCAATTTTTCATTGCGGATATCTTTCTCCACCCGGATTCCCGCTTCCCTTAACTGCTGGGAAATTACCTCGGCATAGGGAATTTGGGGGTCGGTCACGGTTAGGGTGGCGACTTGTACCGGAGCCAGCCAGGTAGGGAAAGCGCCGGCATAATGCTCAACCAGAACTCCGATGAAGCGTTCCATGGCTCCTAAGATGGTCCGGTGAACCATAACTGGGCGATGTTTTTCTCCATCTGGCCCAATATAGGTTAGCTCAAAACGTTCGGGCATGGCAAAATCACATTGAATAGTGGCGCACTGCCACTCCCTTTCCAAGGCATCTTTTAACTTTACATCGATCTTGGGTCCATAGAAAGCACCCTCACCTTCGTTAAGCTGATAAGGAAGCGAGCCTTCTTCTAAAGCCGAACGTAAAGCTTGGATAGCCCGCTCCCAATCTTCATCTGTTCCGATGGTCCCCCGTTCTGGGCGCGTGCTGACCTCTAACTCATAGGAAAATTTAAAAATATTCATAACATCCCGAACTAAATTCAGAATTCCCTTGATCTCTTCGTTTAATTGATCGGGAGTACAAAGGATATGCGCATCATCTTGGGTAAATTCACGCACCCGAAGCAAACCATGGAGTTCTCCCGACTTTTCGTGGCGGTGGACCGTTCCCAGCTCAAAATAACGAAGGGGTAGATCGCGATAACTGCGGATCTTGGATTTATAGATGAGCATGTGGGAAAGGCAATTCATCGGCTTAATTCCATAGGCCTGCCCCTCGATTTCCGTAAAATACATTTTTTCCCGGTAATGATCGTAATGTCCCGAGCGTTTCCATAAGTCAAGCTTCAGGATTTGTGGCCCGATAACCAGTTGATAGCCTCGTTTTAAGTGTTCCCGTTTCTCAAAATCCTCTAAAAGCGTCCGCAGGAGGGCCCCTTTGGGATGATAGATGACTAACCCTGCACCGGCCTCATCGTTAATGGAAAATAGGTCCAGTTCCCGTCCTAATTTTCGGTGATCGCGCCTTCGGGCTTCCTCCAAGTGAAAAAGATGCTTCTCTAAGGCCGCAGCAGAGGGGAAAGCCGTGCCGTAAATCCGCTGCAACATCTTATTCCGTTCGTCCCCATGCCAATAAGCGCCAGCCACGCCGGTGAGTTTAAAAGCCTTGATCATGCCGGTAGATGGCAGGTGGGGACCTCGGCACAAGTCGACAAATTCCCCTTGCTGGTAGAGGGACACTTTACTGTCGGCAATCTCCTCGATCAATTCAACTTTATAAATTTCACCTCGTTTTCGAAAAAATTGCCGCGCCTCCTCCCGGGAAACTTCTTGACGTAGGATAGGCAGGTCCTTTTTTATGATCTCCTGCATTTTGTCTTCAATACGATGAAAATCTTCCGGGGAAAAACTTCGCTCGCAATCAAAATCGTAGTAAAAACCATCTTTGATCGCGGGCCCAATGGTAATCTTGGCATGGGGAAACAGGCTCTGCACGGCCTGGGCCATGACATGTGAGGCGCTGTGCCTTAGAATTTCTGTTCCCTGCATTGAGGACAATCCTATCCACTCCAGCTCCCCCCCTTGCTCTAATGGGGCTTGCAGGTCTACGAGAGTCCCGTTTATTTTGGCCGAGACCACTTCATCAGACCGGCCTGATCTTTGATCATCAGCTAAAAGGTCCCTCAGTAAAACCCCTTGGGGATAACTTTTGGTTGTACCGTCCTTGAAGTAAACCTCAATTTTGTCCATTTTTTTCAACTAATATTTTTCATCCTCAAAATAATAAAAAGGCATCATTGGGGAGATACATGATGCCTTTTCAATTGAGTGGGTTAAATTTTCGGCAGCCTCAAAATGAAATTTGTGGTAGGCACGAGGGGATTTGAACCCCTGACTTCTACCGCGTCAAGGTAGCGCTCTCCCCCTGAGCTACGTGCCTACAGTTTCTTATGAAATTTTATTCATTTTTACTGATAAAAGGTTAAATTGTCAAGAAAAATGTTAAGCTTAAAGAAGATTTTTAAGGTGCTTTATTAAAAACCATCCATTTTCTTTAATTTGTATCGATCTTTAAAGGCACAATAAAATATATGCCGAGTTATGGTGGGCAAGAGCCCCCTGCCGGAGAATAGGGGAATCCCATGATTTTTCGGGGAAAATACTGCTTTGTTCGCTGGTGGTTTATTCGCAATGGTTGGGTGGAAATTTTTCAAAGATTTTAGGAAGGTTCTTGGTTGAAAATTTTAATGCCCCTCCCTACGTATTGCAAGCCTGAAATAATTGTCAAAAAAGCTGTCCCCCAGATCAAAAAATCCATCAAAAGAGGCAAAGAAGACGAATACTTAGAAAAAAGAGAATAAATAACTGTGCAGAGTTGGAAAGCCGTAGTTAATTTACTGGCCAGTGAAGGTTGAATTTTTAAAGAGTGGGAAGTGATAAAAAGGATTAGAACCCCCAGGCAAATAATTACATCCCGGCTGATTACAATTACCGCTAACCATCCGGGAAGGATATTCAAGATCGCCAGAGTAATAAAAGAAGATGCCAAGAGAAGTTTATCCGCGGTAGGATCAAGGTAAGACCCCAATAGTGTATGTTGGCGCAGAAGACGGGCTAGCAATCCGTCCACGGCATCACTTACTGCCGCGCCAATAAAGACCACCAGAGCCCAGTAAAAAAGTTGATTGATCAACAGAATGATGAGAATAGGAATAGAGATAATCCGGGCAATGCTAAGAAGATTTGGAAAATTTAACATCGGTGAGATGATTTTTTTAAGGTTTTATCGCTTTGTCCCTTTTTTGATTCCAGCGGACCCATTCTTCCCTTTGATCATCTTCCGCGCTGAAGGGAGTTGGCTTTTCAGGCCTACCGACTGCCGGAACGGTCACTTGCATCATTTGGGTTAGGACAATTTCTTCCCACTGCTCCTTGCTGACTTCTTCATAAGGGCGGGGGATTTCTTGGGGTCCTCTGACTTCAAGGGGAGCTTTAAACCCTCCTTCCTCAGGTTTATAATCAGGTTTGACGAACGGGTTGTAGACTTCTATCGTTCCTTCGTAGACGCGAATGAGAGTAGATTTATCCGGGGCGACGTTCATACGCCAAATCGTATCGCGCACGCCGGCAACAGCATTCGCCGAAGCGACCTCAAAGGTTTTTTTTGAGCCAAAAACCTTGCGCACGTTGGCCCAGGTTTTTCCCACCGACATTTCCACTCTTACTTCTCGGGAATCGGTGCCTGGATCGAAAAAGGCTGCCTTCATTTTAAATGTCGTCTTCTGGTCGAATCGTAAAATCGAACGATCCGGAAGTTGAATCTCAATTCGGGCTTTTTCCCCCGTACGGACTTCGTCCCCACGAGAGAGGAAGCTATCCACCTTTAAGAGACACCAGGACGTTTCCCCTTGTGGTAAGACTTCGGCTTTCCCTTGGAGAAAAATAACTCTCGCCTGTTCCCCACCAGACAAGATCCCGCGGGAATCTTGAGCTATTGCTTTCGCGGGCCAATAGCAGAATGTAACCAAAAGAAAATAGAGAAAGAAGAGATTCTTTCCCCCGCCCGACCGCATAAATTCTCTCCTCTCAGTCTCCCATGGTGAAGACTTTAACTCATAACATCCCCTTTTGAGTTTTAGGGGGCCTTTTTCAGATTAATCTTTAAGGTATGTCGAGATTGATTCCCAGCATAAACCTCGCGAAATTCGGGGATAAATCCGACCTTGCGAATTTCGATCTTATGGGTACCACTTTTTAGCTCGAGAGGATTACTTTCAAATTGGCTGGCCAAACCCACATTTTCTCCGTTAACTAACACTTCGGCATCGTCCGGAGTAGCCAGGATGATAAGAAATCCTTCGTTGCCTACGCCTCGGCGGGTTTCTTGGGGAAAACCGCAGCCCATGATGAAAACCAGGATCAGACCGAAAAAGAAGTATCTCCGCATAAACCCCCCATTATCCGAACTCTCATTTTCCTACTCCCAGTTTTTTATTGTTTTACTTTCACTACGTCGTTTACCAGGAAACCGGTTCCCACCCGGACGCGGGCTTTAGTCAATTTATCCCCGACATAGCCGGTAACCGTCAATTCTCCTTTAATTCCTCCTTCTTCTCGTCCCAAGAGAACTTTGGTCTGGGGGTCATAGATTTCTTTTCCCAGAGTCTGAACGATCAGGGTATCGCCCATTTTTAAACCTACATCCCGCCCTACATTGATGTAAATGTCTCTGCCACTGACGGAAGCGATCCTTCCCGACCATTCCACATTTTGTAATTGCTGGACGAGGTTGTCCATGAACTTGGTTATGGCGGAACGCAGCGCTTCTTGCCCTAAAGTCTCGTCATAGCCCGCTCTAGTTCCTAAGCCTAAAACTTCCTGAGCCTTGCGTTCAAACTCCCCTTTTCCCGAGTCGGCGAATAATAGCTGCCCGGTGGAAGCCTCCACGACTCGAACATCGACCGTGCATTTCGCTGTTTGAACCTTTTGCTTGTAGATCCCGTAATCGGCCCCTCCCGTACTTACACCAAACTGGGAGACAGACCCCGTCACCAATGCGTTTAATCCGAGAACCTTTCCTACCTGGGCAGCGGTTTCGGGATTGACGGCTCCTGTCTGAGCCAAAGCCTGTTCCCCGAGAACTTGTTTCAACTGGGCCCGCTCCACAATTATGAAAGCACCTGTTTTAAAGAGCTCGGTCGTCAAGATATCTGAGGCCGAGGACCCCAATCGACCTGCACCGTAGCTGGTCTTATTCACAAAGTCCACGATACCTACCCGAAGCTTTGGGCCTTTATGGGTGATCCTGGGAGCTTGGGTTACAGTTTGGGGAGCTGTGGTTTGGGCTGCCGGTCGGGGCTGCGACATGGTGGTTTCTTTTCCTGGTGCACCCATCATGGGCCTTCCGCCACACCCCCACAACACCCCAAGGGAAACAACAGTCAGCAATAAGAATCCGATTTTTCTTGTCACCATATTTTTAACCTCCACTTTCATGGGTTGAAAACGGTTCATTTTCCCCCGCCCGGGACGAGGCACCCAGCCTTTGGCGAGGAAGCATATAAAGGTCCGTTGGGCAAGGTGGCCAAACAAGCATTCGTAACCCGCTGGCAATACGGGGTGTAAGCCTGGAGAGCAGCGAATTTCAAAGTGTCACGCATGGATTTCTCATCTACTCCGAGTTTGTTCTCTTTGACCTGATGGTCAGACTCCCAGAGCTTCTCCCCGGTTTTGGCGTCCTTCAGTTCAAACCTTGCTCCTACGGTCATCGAGGAATAGGCCACAAGATAAGTAGTGCTGAATTCCGTAACTGTGGTGTAAAGGAGCGCATCAACGCCTAAAATCTTCCCCAGTTCCTGAGGGGTTAGAGAATTAACCTGGCCGGCTTCACGAATTCCTTTTCCTTGCAGCCTGTTATCAACGTGAGCAATGGCCGGAGTTTCATATCCTTTCATGGCGATTCTTCGGTGAACAAGGGAACGAAATGCATCCGGAGCTTTAAGGTTGACGGTTTCGTTGAGCACGGGTAATACAGCGATTGAGCGGGGAGGTTTGGCTTTGTAATCAGGAACCAGGGAGTGACGGGCTCCTCCCGCGCACCCGGCAATCAGAGCAATCATCCCCCAGAAAAAAAATTGATAGGCAATTTTAAATTGTTTCATGGCGTGGCCTTTCCTACGCTCCATCACCGCCGAAGCGTTCATTTGGGGGTTACGCTAATTTCAATGGTATTCCAGGTGGTACTGAGAACTTTGACGGCGAATTCTTTAAATTTTTTCCGGCCGATTTCATCGGAAAAAGATTGGGCGCTACCCTTGAGATCCACCTCTATCTTAGCTATATTCCCCGTGAAGCTACGCTCGTAAATCCCCTCCACTCCCCGGACCTGCCCTTGGAGCATACTTTTAAATTTGCGCAGTTCCTCTGGGCCGGAAAGACCGTTGACAATGACCTGGACAAGGGTAGTAGACCCGACGCGCTTCTGAAAATTTTTAATGATGTCATCCATTATTTTATCGGAAATCTTGGCACTCGCTTTTTTTAAAGCTTCCACGCCCCCCGTGACTTCGTCGATATGAACGGCAGCCGCATGTTCGGACCCCGAGGAAAGAACGACTCCATTGTCCGTTTGAATGACCCGCAAAGAAATATTGGCCTGCGCCGATTTCATTGCCGTCCCGGCTACAGGGCCAATCGATTTGGCCAGAGCTTTCCCCACGATAACAACTTCGGCGTCGGCTTGTTTACCCAAAGTAATGGCAGCGCGGTCATTCAGTTCGGCAATTCTGTAGGCGGGGGCAACTTTTATATTTTTCGATTGAGCCTGGTGGTCTACAATATCGAACCCCTTCTCCCGAAAACGGTCCATGATTGTATTTTCAGTAATGGTTAGATCCGCTTGCTCCCCGCGATGGTATGCCCACCAATAATGATAATGCTGTTTCCCGATATTTTGTTCGGCAACCAGGATCATAATCCTCGGCTTGCCCACTTGCCTCAAAAGTAGACCTAAGGCATCCAATTTTTCCTTTATAGGACCGGTGGCCACAGAGGCCTGTATCGTTACCTCGTAAACATTTCTTCCCTGGTTTTCATTGAGGATCTTATAGTTTTGGACATATCCTTCGGTCTTGGTAAAAATTTCGTCATTGAGCAGTTGAAAATTTTGCACCCGGGTCTCGGACGAAACCATTGTTCCCACGGCTTGTTCTACCGCTTTTACCAGGGCATCTTTGATCGCTCGATCTTTCCCGATCAGGGTATCGCTTCCTTCAAACCACCCCTCTCCCTTGGTCGTAATGGTCTGGATTTCCTGGCCGCTGACCCCAGCATTTAAGGCCAGAAAAAAGAGCACGATCCATAATCCCGTAAAAATATTTTTTTTCAAGGAGGTTCACCCCTTTCTCAGAAGAACCGCAGTTCATCTTTAAGTTTGCGAATGATCAGAAGGGCATCGGCCCCCGAGACTGTCCCCATCGGGGCAAATTCTCCGGTGGACAGATCTTTCGCTTCCATGACTCCCCGGGAAGTCATTACCATTACCGCGTTAAAATAAGGAAGGTCATTGCGCAAGTCCGGAAACGGGGATTTAGACCCAAAAAATTTTGTGGCCAGTTTTTCGTCACCGCTCACTTTAATCAGGATGTCTTCAACCATCATGGCGTAAGCCGCGCGGGTGATCTTTTCATTGGGGAAAAATTTATGATCCGGGGAAGGTTCCAGACCCCGCACCCCCAAACGCATTATAGTTTTTATGTCCGTGCGCAGGACATGGCTTTGAATGTCTGTTGCCGCCTCTGCTTTGACGATGCGGTCGGCTTCAAATTTCTTCACCGGGGCCTGAAAACTGGTATCAAATCTCTTGGGAGTACGCTTCTCGTAGAGTTTCTCCAGAAGCAATTCCTGCACAAACAAGGCCGCCACGTCTGCCCGGGTGATCTCTTCGATCAGGGCAATTTTTTTTCCGATCAACGATCCCGGGGCTGCCCGCTGAATTTTCTGTACCACCTTCCATTCATTATCCGCTTCGACCAAGTACTTGTCGTTTATATCAAGTACCTTCTTAAACATTTCTCCGGCTTTATTAAAATTGAAAGCAAATTTATAGGCTCTCCCCATGTAAAAATAGGCGGCGGATGATTTGGGATTTATTTTAATTGCATCTTCGAACTCATCTTCAGCCTTATTGATCCATTTTTCCTTTCTTTCTAAGGAATAAAGCCGAATCATTCCTACGTGGGCGTTTACTTTATCCTCGGGTTTCTGGGCCAGACTTTTGGCTTTTTTCATGTTCTCGTAGGCTGTTGGAAAGGCGTTCTGGTACCCGAAAGCCAGGCCCAAGCCTACATAGGCAGGTGAATATTTCTTGTCGAGTTGCATGGCTAATACAAATTCTCTCTGCGCCCCCGCATAGTCTCCCTTCTCCAACAACTTGTTGCCGGAAAATACATGATGTTCCGGGGTATCCAGAGCTGCCTCCGGTTTTCGCGGAGGTTTGGCGCAAGAAGTGATCATCACCCCCAATGCCAACAAGATGCAAAATACGGTTAAAATCAACAAAAGGCCTCGGCGATTCATAAAAACCTCCTTGAATTAATTAGGACACAGATTTACACAGATCTCCACAGAAATTAGTTTTTGCAGTTAAAATCTTGAAAATCTGTGTTCATCTGCGTTCCTAAATCATTTAAAAAATTTAATCGACGACTACAAGCACCCGGCATTGTTCCAAGAAACTTAGGTTTTTCGACAAATCCTTCAGTCCCTGGGCATCGGCGTTGCTGATGACGAGGTCGCTTCCTCCAGAACCGCTAATCTTAACAGCTTTTACTACAAGAGGGTTGGCGGCTACCCGGTCATTTTTCTTGGCGGCATCCAGGTCCTTCACATACCCAACAATTCCGTATTTCGCGGCCCACTCCTGGGATACAAATGCTGAACCGTAGACTTCTCTTCCGTCTTCGTCAAGAACCTTGGGGGCCATGGCCGGGCGAACACTCAGCCCTTGAGAGTCAAAAACCACCCCCGTATAAACGGCATTTCCTTCCTTGGGGACGCTTTGGGTCCCGAAGGATGTGGGTGGCAAAACAGCCTGGGTTAATGGGCCTGTCATGGGAATCTCAATGGCCACTTCCACTGCACCGTCAGAGAGATATCGGGTTTTCACCACCCGTGCTCCCCTTACGATTCCTTGGACCTGGGTCTGTATGGTATCGCTTTGAGTCATAGCATTCACAACCAACGTCTGCGAGTCGATTCGTACTCCTTGCACCGTTTCCAAAATGTTCCTCATAGCATCGGCCTTCGCGGCTCGCTCAGCCCCTAATCTGGCCGCGGCGATGTTGGGGGCATCGGGATTAGGAGCTCCGCTCCCCGTGGCCCGGACAACCTGTTCAGCCCAGTTAACTTCTCCATTGCCAATCGTCTGGATCAAAGGCTGTTGAGACCAAGCAGAAGAAAAGAGTATCATTACGAAAAACGCGGCGCTAAAAGCCTCCATTATCCATCCATCTTTTTTCATGTTGACCTCCTCGCTGGAAGAAAATTTCTTATTTTGGGCTGATCATGAATTTAAGTTTCTATCGACTTGAAACTAACCAAAAATATTTGAAATTTTGGTTTCAAATTCGAAATCCGAATATCGAAATCCTAAACAAATTCAAAATTCCAATATCAAAATTGCAAACTTTTTTGTTTAGATAATTCGAATTTTGAACATTTGTGCTTGTTTCGAATTTCGTGCTTTGAATTTAGAATCGGCTTTTCCATTTGACTCATGTTGCTGTTAAGCACAGCTTATATCGTGGCTCGGGGGCCAGGGGGCTGAGCGCCGGCAGCATCGGCCGGGAGAAAACCTTGCAGGAAGGGATTGGCTGGGTTTCCGCATATTGAGGC
>JAHJQK010000004.1 GCA_018819135.1 Pseudomonadota bacterium
GGCATCGTCCCGGGGAGCCATGCCCACGTAACGGATGGAGTTTCCCAGGCCGCCGGCATAAAGATCTTCATAACGGGCATTTTCAAAACCGGGAATTTTCCGTAAGGCCTCCAGGGGGAAGAAAGGGGTCATCAGCTTGGCATGTCCGGTATCGAGAAGAACGAGATTTTCATGGAACTCCGGCAGGGCATATTGCTGACAGGCTTTGATGGAGAGTTTTACTTCCGATTGTAGAGAAGCAGGAAGGGGAATCACCACGACCCCTTTATTGTTCAGCGTGTTAACGATCTCCCGGGAAAGGGATTCCTTGAATAGTTTACAGGAGCCGCTCATAGCTCCAACCTGATTTCCTTTTCTTCCCACCGTTTCTTGAACCCCGGCTTTGGCCGCAATGCTGACCCTCCCGCCGAAAGTGGGACAGCGGAGGATGCACATGGCGCAGCCGTTTCCGTACTTGCTGCACTGGCCCGGAGGGCCACCCGTGCCGGTCGTGTCGATAAAGGCATCCCCGGCGAATCGAACCTTTTCTTCTCCCCGTCTTCCCCGCAGGGCCTGAATCCGGCTTTCTTTCATTTCCACCTCATCGATACGGGTAGAAAGATGGATTTGAACCCCTTTTTCCAGGAGAAACCTTTTCACCACCGGCTCCATGGTGGCGACGTTATACAGGGAGGCATGAGGATGACCGGGGAATTCAATCCCGCGATGAAGACAATTTTGATCGATCAAATGGAAGATTTCCCCGCCTCCCATGGCGATCATCTCCTCGGTGGCGGCGAAGCGGCCGTTGTTGCGCATGATTCCCCCGACCAGGCCGGTTCCCAATAACATGTCTGTCCGTTCGATCAAGAGGACCTCGGCCCCCTGTTTACGCGCGGATAGGGATGCGGCACAACCGGCCCAGCCAGCTCCGACAATCATGATTTTCATAAGATCTCCAGGAAAAAATTAATGGCTTCGTAAAAAGTCCTCCGCCAAGGCGGGGTCCCGCGCTTCGCAGGATTTGCACGCCTTGCCCTGTACACCATGCGGTGCCGGGCATGGCATTGGATGTAGGAGCACGGTGACCCTTGCCATCTATCTTGAATACTTTTTGCGAGATCATCAAAATTATGAATTAAAAAAGATTTTTACAATGCTTATGGCAATGAAAATACCGACGATGTCGGCAAGGACGCACACCGGAACTAAGTACCGGGTTTTCTTAATGCCCACGGCTCCCAAGTAGACAGCCAGAACGTAAAATGTCGTCTCGGCACTCCCCATGATGACTGCCGCCATTCTGCTGGCCAGAGAGTCAGGCCCGGTCGCTTTGACGATATCGGTAAACACGCCGATCGATGCGCTGCCGGATAAGGGCTTAATGATGGCAATAGAAAACACTTCGAGAGGGATGTTGAGGTTTTTTAAAATGCCGTGGAACAACTCTTGGGTAAAAGCAAATGCCCCGGAGGCCTGAAAGGTTTTCACCGCGACAAAGATCGCCAGGAGATAAGGGAAGATTTTTATCACAACGGTTATCCCGTCTTTAGCTCCCGCTACGAAAGAATCATACACCCTTACCTTCTTGCCCCATCCGTAGACAACCACCAGCAGGATGAAAAGGGGAATGATGAGCTGGGAGATGAGCTGAATCGTCTTCATTTAAAAAATTTCCTGAATAGCAAAAGGGTTCCCACGGCGAAAACAGCCGAGAGAATCGTTGCCAGAAGAGTCGGCAAAACGACTGCTGCCGGATTGGAGGACCCGAAATCGGAAAGAAGACCGATGACGGTAAACGGGATCAGTTGAATGGAAGCGGTATTGATGACAATGAACAGCATCATCTCAAAGGTAATCGTTTCCGAATCCTTATTTAAGGACTGCAGGTCCTGCATCGCCTTAATCCCGAGCGGGGTTGCGGCATTGCCCAGCCCGAAAAGATTGGCCAGGAAATTAAGCGTTATGGATGTAACGGCCGGATGGCTCGGCGGGACATTTTTAAATAGGCGGGAAACGAATATTCTAAACAGACCGGAAAGGCGGTGAATCAATCCTGAATCTTCAATGATTTTTGTTATCCCGAGCCAGAGGGCAACGATGCCGAGGAGGAATAAGGACACCTCCACCGCGGATTTCGTAGCCTCAAACAATGATTTCGTAAATTCGTCAAGCCGGTTGTTGACAATGGAGAAGAGGATGCTAATACCGATTAACAAAAACCAGATTGTATTCATCTGAGGGTAAGCGATTGGTTAAAAGTGTTGAGTTCTACCCTGGCACCGACCGGCAGGGTAAGCTTGTTCTTCCCATGCCCGATATAAGGGCAATACACCACAGGAAAGGTCATTTTCAATTGTTCCCTTAAAATTTTAAAGATATCCTTATTCGGGATGCCCCGGAAGTCGCCCAGGATAAGCCCTTTTATTTGATTTAATTTTCCGGCCAAGATCCATTGCATAAGAGAGCGGTCGACTTCGTGCTTCTTTTCGTCTATATCTTCAAAAAATAAAATAATACCTTCCGTATCGATTTCCCAGGCTGTTCCGATGAGGGCCGTCAGGGTTATGAGATTCCCGCCTTTCAGAGTACCGCGGGCGGTTCCCGGCTTATATACCTTTACGGGTGCGCCGGCCAAAAGGTTTTTTTCGGGAAAATCATGGATGGCGTTTAGAAACGATCTGATGGTGAAGCGGGTTGGATTGGAAAAATTTAGCACCATGGGGGAATGAAGAGTAACCAAGCCGGTTCGCTCATATATCGCATTAAGCATCGTACTCAGGTCACTAAATCCGGCGAAGATTTTTGGATTTTTTTTTATGAGATCGAAATCCAGATAGGGAAGAAGTTTCATGGAGCTGTATCCTCCCCGCTGCGCCAGGATAATCTCAACCCTCCGGTTTAAAAAGGCCGCGTGAATTTGTTTAACCTTGCGGTTGGTGGAGGGAATTTGGGTAACCCATCTGCGATTGACCACCTTAAATCCCAATTGCTCAAGTTTTTTTACGCCGTCAAAGAAATCTTTCTTCTTCTTAACCAGCCAGCTCGGCGTAATGATGTATACGGTCTTCAAAAAATCCCTCTTTATCGCTCAAAATAAAGCTATAGAAACGTTCGATCTATCCGTGTTCCATTCCCGGAATCTACAATTTTATATATCTTATGTGGGGGTTCTGGCTGATCGATCCAGCCTTGCCACAACCTGCGCCTGCGGGAAAAATAGCAGAAGTCTATTCCGGCGTCAATTTATAATTTTTAGTGGACACTTTATTTGCCAAGGTGTACACTTCAATTGAAGTTCTGTTTATTCGAGGGAGGAAGGGGGCTATGGAGATAAATGTGAAAGAAGCCCGCAGCAAATTCAGCTCGATCCTCAATCAAGTGCAGGAAGGAGACGAAGTAATCATCCGTCGCCGGGGAAAGGAAATTGCCCGTCTCGTGCCGCCCAGAGGTGGGGGAAAAAGTTTGCCGGACTTAAAAAAATTTAGAGCCGCGCTTCGAGTAAAGGGCGAGTCTTTGAGTATGGTTGTAAAACGGGGAAGGACCGAGGAACGTTATTGATGTTTTACATCGATACCAGTGTGATCGTGGCTTATTATTATCCGGAACCGTTGAGTGAAAAGGCCGAAGCCTTTCTTATGACCCATATGCGTCCGGCCATCAGCACCTTAACCGAGGTAGAAATGTTTTCGGCGCTTTCCAGGAAGGTACGGGAGGGCGGGCTGTCCCGGAAGAATGCCGCCACCATCGTCGCTAAATTCCTCGGCCACGTGGATGGCCATTTTTATACCCACCTTTTTGTTGAACCTCATCATTATCGATTGGCTAGAGACTGGATTGGGCTTTTTCATACCAACTTAAAAACGCTTGATGCCTTACATTTAGCGATTGCTCAGGCGGAAGGTCTGACCTTTGTAACCGCCGATCAGAGAATTGCGGAATCGGCCAAAGTCCTCGAGCTGGATTTCGTGGTGCTGAAAAAGTGAAACTTTGCCGAATACTTGCCACTTGCACCAGGGGATTCATTCTTCTCCCCATACATAGCCAAGAATTGAGTATGGTGTCACCAGAATTTATCACCAAAATTTAAATTGATGGATACTGATGATCTTTCGGATATGGCTTATGCAACCCTGCTCATGGCAGAGGAAATCACCCATTCTTTTACTGTCGATCTGGGCGCAATGAGTTATGCCTTTAAAGATGAA